>SKGN01000017.1 GCA_007117415.1 Bacilli bacterium
AAAATTGATATAATATATATTATAAGATTTATATATTAAATCTAAAAGGAGGTGTTGGTTGATTATGGCTTTGTGTGAAGACTGTTTAAACATAATAGTATCTACATTATCAGATGAAGCAAAAATAATTTTTAAATTAATTTCTAAAAAAGAAGGGATGCATAAACTAGAAATTCAACAGCAAACTGGATTAAGCTATACTATCAATAATAACGCCATTACTGAACTAGAACACAAGCAATTAGTAGTACATAAAGAATATGGAAGATCAAAGCCTTATTATTTGACAGATTCAGGTAAAGATTTAGTAAACAAATTAAAAGGAGGCAATTAAAAAATGAAAATTGGTTGTGTTGGAATTGGTCAGGCAGGATTAAATTTAGCTATTGAATTTTCTCAACTGTTCCCTTCAATCATAATAGATACTGCTCAACAAAATTTAAACTCTATTAAGAATGAAAATATAGAAAAATTTCACATTAAAATAAATGAATGGGGAGGAGCAGGAAAAGATGCTTTACTAGGTCAACAAGCAATAAGAGGCTATAAGAAAGATTTAACAGACCTAATAAAAACTAATTTATCTAATCTTGATTATATATGGGTTACAGCAGGTTTAGGAGGGGGTACAGGCACGTTGGGATGTTGTCAGGTATCAAACATCCTTCACAATTTAAACATCCCTCATGGCCTGTTAGCAACCATTCCTGACGTTGCTCACGAGGGAACAGATGAAACTACCAATTGTGTTTTAGGATTAAAAGCTATAGAAAACGCAAGACAACAGATGAAAAATTTACGCTCAATTATTTATATAGAAAATGCCAAATTGAAAGAATATGTTTTAACTCATTATGATAATTCTTCATATGAAAATTTATGGAGTATAGCTAATAAATATGTATTTGAAATGTTTAACAATCTATTTTATTATTCTCAGCAAGAAAGTCAATATAGCTTTGATGGTCAAGATTATATAAGATTATTTTTAAAAAGTGGGTATATGTATTTTGGGAAAAAAACAATAACGAATATAGAAGAAATAACTGCTAAAAACTCATTAGGGAATGTAGTTAGAGATATTTGGCAAGATAACATATTTATAGATGGATTAGAAATAGAAAAAGCAAAAGGTGCAGCTGTAATTGTAAATAGGCCAAAGTCCTTTGATCAAGATGGAAAAGTGATTAACCAGTTATTTAATCAAGTTAAAAATGCAATTGGTAGTGGAACATATGCTTTTGGAGTGTATAAAGGAGTTAAAAACAAAACTTTAATTAATAAAACAATAAAAAAAATAAAAAATGAAGATAATAACTCTTTAGAAATATTTACCTTATTGTCGGGGATGCCCTTTCCTAAAAAGAGAGCTAATCAGTTAAAGGGATTATATCAAAAAGATATTGACAACTATAATAAAAAAGATAAAGAAGAAGATTTTAATATAGATATAGGCGAAGTTCAAAGTTATGTAAAAGAATACCAATCTGAAGAAAATGAAGAAATAGATTTTGACCCATTTAAAGAAAAAAATAATAAAAATAATAGTTTAGAATGGGATTTTTAATACTACTCTTTTTTTTGAGTGGTATTTTTTTTGTAATAAATTTCAAAATATATTATAATAAGACAAAACATATATAAAAAAACAAAAACCACCTTATTGGGAAGGTGGCAAAGTTAATTTTTTATTAAATTGTATTTTTGTAATCGCTATTATAATTATACATTATCCTTATTGATTTTGCAAGGAAAAATTAAATAAATTATTAACCAAACTTTCCCATCAAAGGAATATGGGGGAAATCTTGATATGGACAAAATAGGAATTGCAACAAAGTCATGGTATTTTTTCAGATTACAGGAATTAGTTTTTGATGATCCTAATTTAGATACGTATGACAAAGTTATTTATGCTGTTTTAAGCAAGTATGCTGATTATGATACAAAAATTTGTTACCCTAGTATTAAAACGATAAGCGAAAAGGCCTCTTGTAGTTGTCCAACTACTATAAAGCATATTAAAAAATTAGTAAAAGCAGGTTACATAACAAAAACAAAAAGAAAAGATAAAAATAATAAAGATACGAGCAATCTATATAAAATAAAAGATTTAGGATATATTTATAACTTAAAAAAGTATGCTAAAGAGAATGAAAATAATAAATTATTAAAAATTATTCATAAAAGATTAAAACAACATCCTATTCCTACATATGAAGAAATTATGAATATAAATTCTCAGTTGCAGAAAGAAAACCAAAAAAATAATATGGACAAGTTATATAATAATGGGTGGAGATAATTTTTAATAAACTAATTGAGTAACACGAATTGCACAATTAGTAGCACTAAAATTTTATTCACCCTTTTTTTGTCCACATTTGGGGTGTTAATCTGTTTAATACCCTAAGTTATCCACAGGGGGTGTATTAATCTATTTAATACAGTGTGTTAAACTGCTTAATACAGGTGTGTTAAATAGATTAACACAGGGTGTATTAAACTGCTTAACACGAACTAGAACTATATATTGAACTATAAATATTGAACTAAAAATAATTAACAAAGGGCAAAATAATTATAAAAAAATAACTTATCTAGAATATTTGTACCATTCATTTTCCATTTGAACACATTTTTTAGGTGGATTTAAAAATTCTATCCAAATATCACTTTTATTAGCATAATACACTTCATTCATTTGCCCTTTGCTTAATTGATTATATTCAAAAATATAAAATTCATCACATATATCTATTAAATCATAGCATACTTCTAATATTTCTTCTCTTTTGCTATCATCTTTTTCAAATGAAAACAAGTGAAGTGGTGATATAGGCAACACAACTCCAGATAAACTTCTACATATATGATCAACTTGTTGTTTCCTCAGCCGAGGTATGTCGGAGTAAGGATGGCTGATAAATATACGTCTCATACTATCCCTCCCTATATTTCTCTTATTTTGTTTATTAATTCATAATAAACATTATCTCTATCCCGCTCCTTCTGAAACTCCACACCAACTCCATTTATAATAACTAAATGACAATCTTTTTCATCTGCCTTTTCTATTATTACTATATTATTTAAAACAAAATCTATACCTTTTATATTATAAATTTTCATTTTTTCACCTCTGAATAATAAATTTATCAATCCAAAATACAATTAAGCCCAAAAAGGCTTGGGTTAGCAGCATAGCAGGATATAAACTTAAATAATTACTAACCCAATCTAATAATGCAGCTCCTGGAATAGCTAATATAATCCATCTTAGATCATATATTATATATTTTTTAATTAAGTTCTTATTTGCCTGTATGTCCAAATCCCCCTCCCCCTCTGACCGTATCGCCTAATCCGTCAACTATATTCCATTCTACAGGTTCATATTCTTCTACTATCAGCTGAGCAATTCTGTCTCCTTTTTTAACTCTATAAGGAGTAATCCCATGATTGATTAATATAACACCTATTTCGCCACGATATCCAGGATCTATTACGCCATCGGCATTAAGGACTGTTATACCATGTTTATAAGCCAATCCGCTTCTAGGCGCAATTCTGCCCATATAATAGGGTGGTAATTCTATTGCAATGCCTGTTTTAAATAATTTAAATTCTCCTGGATATAATCTAGATGATTCTATACTAACTAAATCCATAGCTGCGTCCTCTACCCAACCATGACTATATTTAGGGATAACAGCATCTTTATTTAATTTTTTTATATTGATTTTTATTTTTATCTCTCCCTTTAATTAAAATATTTTTTTATCAAGAATATTGCTTATTTTTTCGGATATCCATTCTTCCTCATGAAGAACATACAAAAAAATTAGGGGGAAGAAAACTCCGAAAAAACTGACAAGTAAATAAAGTAATAACTGTCTTACAGTAAGTTCTTTCTCAGAAATTATGCAAAATGTTGCTGTAATAAGACCAATCAAATACCAAACGATAAAATATATAATTTTAACCCTCCCCCTCTTCTTTTATTTCTAAAGATTCCATAAGTTCTTCGCCATAACTACTCATATGTTCAATAATATAGGCAACTATCCAATCTTTACATGATGATTCTTTTATCAAGTGATCAATCATATTTGTTATTAATTCTGCCCTATGAGTATCATTAACTTTACCATAAATATGTGTAAATACCTCTAACTTATCATTATCATTTATGCTTGCATTAACTCCCATAAAGACATCGCCACTAGAACATTCTTCTTTGTTTTTATAGTTAATTTTTACATTTACTTTGCTCATGCGACCCCTCCTTTTTTGATTTTCAGTTTTTTCTACAAGTTTTGGCCGATTATTAACAAGTTTCTTAAACTCATATTAACTTGGTTTATAGAAAAGCAACCTATGGAAATTCCTTTAACATATTTACCCCAATTTATACTAAAAACTAAATCGCGATCAATTTCTATAATTAAAATAGTATCTTTACCTATTGTCCATTTATACAAAATATAAAATAGCATAATAATAAAGAACAAATTAATAAAAAATTGCAACTTACTCCACCTCGCATTTAGGGCAATATTTATGTTCACCTGATAAATAACCATGTACTGGGCATATACTG
Organism: Bacilli bacterium; assembly: GCA_007117415.1. Lineage (GTDB taxonomy): Bacteria > Bacillota_I > Bacilli_A > RF39 > UBA660 > SKGN01. The sequence goes on from SKGN01000017.1 coordinate 4,604, forward strand.
AATGACGGCGTAATTGAATAATACGGCAAACTATAATTTTCGGCTATGCGT
>SKGN01000040.1 GCA_007117415.1 Bacilli bacterium
AAAAAATAATTTATCTTTAAAAGATTTAATAAAAACAGCCCATAATAATAAGGCTAATGAAAATATTTTGATAATAAATATTTTTAAATCAATAAAAAAAATAGCTAAACATAAGTTAGAGTATTTATATAAAGGGATTAGTTTTGCGGAAAAAGCCTTAATAAATGAGCAGGCATTAATTTATGATCAAATGTATGATAATAATAAAGTTGAATATCGTACTAAATTAATTAGATTGGCTAAAAGACATAAAAAAAACGAGTATGAGTTTGCTAAAGAAATTGTTGAAAAAGCTAATCAGGAAGAAAAACATGTTGGTTGGTATTTATTTAAATCAAAAAACAGCAATAATAAAGCGGCCCTTTATCTTTCGGCAATAATAATAGTAACGCTTTTAGTGTCTTATGCGATTGGAAAATATTTGGGGTATATGATGATGCCTATTCTTTTGGTACCTATAAGTATCGTTGTTACAGAATTTTCGACCCAAATATTAAGAAATATTACTAAAAGTAAGAGTTTATTTAAAATAAAGTTTGAAGAGGGGTTACCTACTCAATATAGTACGATGGTGGTTATACCAACCATAATTAAAAATACGGATAAGATTGAGCAAATGTTAGCATCTTTGGAAGTTTATTATTTGTCAAATAGAACTGATAATATTTATTTTACTTTACTTGGAGACCGTTCGAGTGAAGATATTAAGGAATTAGAAATTGATAACACTATTGCCGAATATGGTATAAAGAAGGTTCAAGAATTAAATGAAAAATATGGTAAAAAAATATTTAACTTTATATATCGTAATCGCTTTTATAATGAGGGTGAAGAGTGTTTTTTAGGATTTGAAAGAAAAAGAGGCGCTTTAATTCATTTTAATAGACTCTTATTAAATAAATTAACAGCTAAAGAGAAAAAAGAATACTTTAAAGTTCATACTTTTGAGAACTTTGATGTTCCAATAAAGTATGTTATTACTTTGGACACGGATACAAAACTGGTATTAAATACGGCTTTAAAAATGATAGGAGCAATGGCTCATCCTTTGAATCAACCAGTTCTTTCTAAAAACAAAAAGAAGGTTATAGGTGGATATGGATTGATGCAACCAAGAGTGGGTATTGATGTTGAAGTTACTAACAAATCATTATATTCGCAATTGTTTGCTGGTTTGGGTGGATTAGATATATATACAACCGCCGCTTTTGACTTATATCAAGATGTTTTTGGCGAGGGTAGTTTTGTTGGTAAAGGAATTTATGATCTAGAAGTTTTTGATAATATCTTATCAGAGGCTTTTCCTAATAACCTTATTTTAAGTCATGACTTATTAGAAGGAAATTATTTAAAATGTGGTTTTATTAATGATGTAGAACTATTTGATGATTATCCGGCTCGCTATTTAAATGATGCTGCTAGACATCATCGTTGGAATCGAGGAGATTGGCAAATAATAGGGTGGTTAAAAAAGAAGGTTAAAAATGTTCATAATCAAGTTGTTAGTAATCCTATTAATTTGCTTGCTAAATGGAGAATTTTTGATAACTTAAGAAGGAGTTTACTTAGTGTCTTTTTATTACTTATTCTCTTCTTTGGTTTTACGATTGGAAAAGGTAACGTAATTTATTATTTTTTACTGGTTCTTTTTATAATAGCTATTCCGATATTATTCTTTTTATTAACTAGAATGATTTATCGTCAAAAATATGATATTTTCTTAAAGTATTATCTTAATATCATTATTGGGATAATAGCGGTTATCAACAAATCATATATTGTTCTAGCATTATTACCGTTTGAGGCTAAAATGTATATAGATTCAATTATAAAAGCGTTATATCGTCAATTTGTTAGCAAGAAAAGATTACTTAATTGGATGACGGCAGAGGAAGTTGAGAATGTTTTAAAGAATGATTTTAAGACTTATTTAAAAGCATTTAAAATTAATTATTTAACATCAATTTTATTAGTGATAATGAGTATTATTTTCAAACCAGAAAGCATTTCAATAGCGTTAATAATTTCGGTTATTTGGTTTATGGCGCCGGTTTTAATGTATTTAATTAGTCGTGATATACCATCTAAGCCAAAAGACTTAAACGATTCTGAAAAAGAAGAGATAAAAGAAATTGCGGAAAGAACGTGGAAATATTTTGAGGAATTACTTGTTGAAGAATATAATTATTTAATACCTGATAATTATCAATTTAATCGCGAAAAAAAGGTTGATTATAAAACGTCGCCTACTAATATTGGTTTTTCTTTAGTTAGTATTGTGTCAGCTTATGAATTAGAGCTTATTAGTTCTAAGAGAGCGGTTAATTTAATTGTTAATGTTATTAGAAATGTTGAAGCGTTGCCTAAATGGAATGGTCATTTATATAACTGGTATAATATTCATACTAAAAAAGAGTTACCACCATATTTTGTATCATCAGTTGATAGTGGTAATTTTGTTGTGTGTTTATTTGTAGTTAAAGAATTTTTAAAGAAGTATGGTAATCAAGATAGTCTTTTTCGGATTAATAAATTAGTTGACGAAATGGACTTTACTAAACTATATAATGCGGATATGGATTTATTTAGTATTGGGTATCATGGTGGGGATCAATCTTTATTGAAAAATCATTATGATAATTTTGCTTCGGAGACAAGGCTTACTAGTTATATTGCGATAGCCAAGGGAGATGTTGATTTTAAACATTGGTTTAGTTTAGATAAAACATTAACTAAATATAAATTTTATAAAGGAATAGCGTCATGGTCAGGTACTGCATTTGAATATTTTATGCCGTTAATATTTATGAAAACGTATGACCATACTTTATTAGATGAGACTTATTTCTTTGCGTTTTATACGCAAAAAGAGTTTATAAGGCATATTAAGCATGATTTACCTTGGGGCATTTCTGAATCAGCCTATAATGAATTAGATGATTCCGAAAACTATAAATATCAAGCTTTTGGGGTCCCATACTTAAAATTAAGAGATAGTAAATCATATCCTATTATTATTTCGCCATATAGTTCATTAATGGCTATAGGTATTGACGATAGAGAAGTTTATATAAACATTAAAAAATTGAAAAAATTAAAAATGTATGGCGATTATGGCTTTTATGAATCATATGATTATGAAGATAAGGCAATTGTAAAAACTTATTATGCTCACCATCAAGGAATGATTCTTTCAAGTTTAACTAATTATTTAAAAGATAACGCTATTCAAGAATACTTTCATAGTAATAAAAACGTTCAAGCTATTGAAATGCTTTTAAAAGAAAAAGTTCAAATTAAAACATATATTGATTTGAAAATTGCCAAATATAAAAAATATCAATATGTTAAAGAAAAATATGAAAGCGATGTTAGAGAATACGATAAATTAAAACCAATACCAGAAGTAGAAGTTTTATCTAATGGTTTTTATTCTATTTTAATTGATGATAGAGGAGCCGGTTTAAGTAAGTATAAGAATTTGCAAATTAATAGAAGAAGGGAAATAGAGTCGTCAAAACATGGTATTTTTGTATATATAAAAAATTTAAATAATAACAATATATGGTCTAACACTTATGAACCATTAAATGGTAATCCGCAAAAATATAAAGCTATTTTTGCCTCTGATCGAGTAAAATATGTAAGAGAAGATGAGGGTATAGTTACCAATACGGAAGTAACAGTTGTTAAGGATCATAATGCTGAAATTAGAAGATTAACATTTAAGAATAATAGTAATAAAGATGCTTATTTAGAAATCACTTCCTATGGTGAAGTGATTATGAGTCGAAATGAAGAGGACGTTGCCCACCGTGCTTTTAATAGTTTAACTATTCATACAGAAGTAGATCATAAACGTTCCGCTCTTATTTTTAGCAGAAGATCGCTTACTAAGGAAAATACCAAGTATTTTGTTATGCATAGAATGTTTTTGGATAATGAAAATGATTATTCTTTTGAATACGAAACATCTAGGTATCATTTTCTTGGCCGAAATAATGATGTTTCTAATCCTGATGTAATTATTAATAATAAACCTTTATCCAAATTTATGGGAGCTGCTATAGACCCTATAATGAGTATTAGAAAGAAAATATTAGTTAAGGCTAAGTCAAAAGAGAATGTTTATTTATTAGTTGGGTTTGGTAAATCTAAAGAACAAATTAATGAAATAATGGATATCTATAAGGATAAACCATCAATAGAAAGAGCGTTTGAGATAACAACTGTTTTCAATAATATGAGAAATAGTTATGCTAATATAACGGCTAATCAAATGCGTTTATATAATTTAATGCTAAAATATATATATCAGTCAATTCCATTAACCAAAGAGAAGAAGGAGTTGTTATCTAAAAATACGATGGCTCAACCTAATTTGTGGAAGTTTGGTATATCTGGTGATTGGCCTATTATCTTACTTGAAATAGATAAAATAGAAGATGCTGGGTTTATTAAAGATGTTTTACAAGCATATGAATTTTATAAGAGTAGAGCTCTTTATATAGATATTGTTATTATTAATAAAGAGGATATGAAAAAGGATAAACTTATTTCTAATTATATAGGTAATTTAATGTACCGAATCAATAGTCTTAATTATTTTGAGAATTCTCCGGGTGGAGTTTGGACTATAGCTTCTTCTGAGATTAATAATGAGGAAAACATTTTACTTAAATCAGTAGCGAGAATTCATATAGACGCTTCATTAACTAAAACGTTAGAAGAACAAATATTAATGTTAGAAGAGAGTCTTCCTTCCATTAAAGAATCAAAATTAAATTATATTGAGACAGATAATCAATTAAAAATGCCAGAAGATATTAGTTTCTATAATAAATATGGTGGTTTTGTTAATGATGGGAAAGAATATTTAATTAATAATAATGATACTCCAACTCCGTGGGTTAATATTTTAGCTAATAAAGATTTTGGAACGGTTGTAAGTAATAATTTAGGTGGTTTTACTTATGCCTTTAATAGTAGAGAATATAAATTAACAAAATGGAGTAATGATGCGGTTAGCGATCCTAGTAGTGAAATGATTATTATTAATAAGGAAATTTTTAAACCAAATCTTGTAAAACACGGTTTAGGGTATTCAATCTTTGAAGCAAGTACTAAGGAATATACTATTGCTATTAGAGTTTTTGTTGGTTTAAAAAATCCGATAAAGTTTTATAGTATAGATATTTCTAATAAGACAGATAATAATCAAAATTTAGCGATAGATTTTATGGCTAAAATGGTATTAGGTGTAACTGAAGAAATAGCTAATCGTCATATCATAAGTAATTTTAATAAAAACGATAATACTTTATATATGAAAAACACCTATAATAGTCATTTTTCTGATGTTGAAGCTTTTATGTCATCAACGGAATCAATTGTTGAATATAATGATGAAAAGAATGACTTAAAAGGGATTAAGGTGAATGTTGAGTTAAAAAAAGCCGAAACTTATTCTTTTGCCTTTATGTTAGGAGCTAGAAAAGAGGATATTGATATATCTAAATATAAGAATATAGATATAATTAATAAAGAATTTAAAGAAGTTGCAATTTATTTTGAAAATAAATTTTCAAATATAATTGTTAATACGCCTGATAAATCGTTTGATTACGTTATAAATGGTTGGTATTTATATCAAACATATATAGCGCGACTAATAGCTAAAACAGGTTATTATCAAGTTAGTGGAGCAACTGGTTTTAGAGATCAATTACAAGATGTTATGAGCATTCTATATGTTGATTCAGAATATGCTAGAAAGCAAATATTAAAACATGCTAAACATCAATTTAAAGAAGGAGATGTTCTTCATTGGTGGCATGAAGAGATGATGAATGGGCTTAGAACTAGATTTTCTGATGATTATTTGTGGCTTATATATGTTACTTATGAGTACATTAAAATAACGGGAGATAACAGTATCCTTAAAGAAGAAGTTAGTTTTGTTGAGGGACCTGAATTAGATGAAAATGAATCAGAACGAGGATTTAATTTCAGTTATTCCACCTCTAAAGAAAGCTTATATAATCATTTAAAATTATGTATTAATAAAGCGTTACGTCAATTTGGGAATCATGGGTTACCATTAATGGGTAGTGGCGACTGGAATGATGGCATGAACAAAGTGGGTTATAAAGGTAGAGGAGAAAGTGTTTTTGTTGGTTTCTTCTTATATGATTTGTTATTTAAAATGGCTGATATAGCTAAAATGGTTAAAGACAAAGAGTTAGAAAAAACATGTTTAGCTAAAACGGAAGTTCTAAAACAAGATTTAAATAAAAATGCTTGGGATGGTGCTTGGTATTTAAGAGCGTTCTTTGATAATGGTATTCCCATGGGTTCTAGGAATAATAGGGAGTGTCAAATTGACTTATTAAGTCAGGCTTGGAGCATTTTATCAGAAGTAGCAGATGATGAGAAAAAGCATATCATATTTGCTGAAACAGAAAGCAGGCTAGTTGATAGAAATAATAAAATAATAAAATTATTAACGCCTCCATTTAGAAAGACAAGAAATAATCCAGGTTATATAAAAGATTATGTAGCCGGTTTAAGAGAAAATGGTGGTCAATATACCCATGCTGCTTTATGGTATATTATGGCTTTGTTAAAAGAGAAAAAAATAGATATAGCTAATGAATACTATCAAATGATAAATCCAATTAATCGTTCTTTATCAAAAACAGATGTTCTTAAATATAAAACGGAACCATATGTATTAGCAGCTGATATGTACGCTAATATGGGGCATTTAGGAAGAGGTGGATGGACTTGGTATACGGGTTCTTCAGCTTGGGCTTATAAGGTGGCGATCGAAGAAATATTAGGCTTTAAGAAAAAAGGAAAAACGTTAACAATTGAACCTAAAACAAATTCTAAATGGTCAGAGTTTGAAATAAAATATAAATACTTAAATACTAATTATTTAATAAAAGTTACTAATCCAAATAATTTAGCTAGTGGAAAAGTAGCAATAAAGATGGATGGTAAAAAGATAAAGGATAACATCATTAAATTAGTTGATGATAAAAAGAATCATAAGATTAGTGTTAATATAATGGAGGAATAATGATGATAAAGTTTGATTTTGATACTTTTAGAAAACAAAATATAACTGATGAAGAATTAAATCAGTTTGATAATATTGATAATGAAATTAATGTTTTTTTCGATCAATATAAAAATTATATGGGATGGTATCATATTGATAAACTATTTAACAATCAAATAATGGAGGATATTAACGCTACGGGGTCATATATTAAAGACAATTGTGATGCGTTTATAGTAGTAGGTATAGGTGGGTCTTATTTAGGCTCACAAGCTGTAATCGAGGCTTTAAATGACTATTATTATAACCAAAAGAAAAGTCCTAAAATATATTATTTAGGGACTTCTTTATCATCTCAACAATATAATGATTTTATTGATTTAATAAAAGAAAAAGAAATAATAATTAATGTTATTTCTAAGTCTGGAACAACGCTTGAAACAACTATAACATATGAACTGTTATTAAAATTTATGAAAGAAAAGTATAACCCTGAAGAGTTAAAGAATAGAGTCATAATAACTACGGATAATGATGATAACCCCTTAAAAGAGGATGCTAGAAAATATGGTTTTAAATCTTTTATTATTCCTAGTGATATAGGTGGTAGGTATTCTGTTTTTACTCCGGCCGGGTTATTACCTATTAGGGTATCTAATTTTGATTTAAAAAAATTATATGATGGGGCTAAAGAAGCTTGTAATAATATAAATAATCAAATTAAATATGCGATTATTAGGCACTTGATGTATAAAAAAGGAAAAACAATTGAAGCCTTTGTTATTTACGAACCAAAATTAAATTCATTTGTTGAGTGGTTAAAACAGTTATATGCTGAATCTTTAGGTAAAGAAGAAAAAGGCATTTTACCAATTGGACTTAGTAATACCAAAGATTTACATTCAATGGGTCAATATATTCAAGAAGGTAGTAAAATAGTATTTGAAACGATAATAAAAACTAATAGTAATAATAATATGATGATTGATAAATATAATAAAACATTAGATCAAATTAATGATATAGCGTGTTTATCTACTGCTGCTGCGCATTTAGAAGCAGGCGTTTTAAATAATATTATTACGATTGAAACAATAAATGAAAAAACAATTGGTTATTTAATGCAATTTTTTATGATATCTTGTGCTATAAGTGGTTATATAGAAGGGGTTAATCCTTTTGATCAAGAAGGGGTTAACAATTATAAAACCAAAATAGAGGAATTGTTGTAATAAATTAAACAAAATATGGCAAAAAACTTGTTTTTATTAACAAATATGGCTTAAAGTATTGCAATTAATAGTAAAACGTGATATTTTATATTTGTAAGCATAACATGTGCTTAATATTTATAAGATATGGGAGGTAATAAAATGACAAAAGCAGAATTAGTAGAAGTTATGGCTAATCAAGCGGGACTTACTAAAGCAGATGCTGCACGCGCATTAGATGCATTTATGACTGGAGTTACAGGTGCATTAAAGAAAGGAAAAAAAGTTACGTTAGTAGGGTTTGGTACATTTGATGTTAAGAAAAGACCAGCTCGTATGGGACGTAATCCTCAAACAAATGAAGCTGTAAAAATTCCTGCTAGAAATGTTGTATCTTTTAAAGTTGGAAGTAAATTAAAAGAATCAGTAAATTAAAGATAAAGTTTAACTTTATCTTTTTTTTTGGTATAATCATAGAGGTGATTTAATGTTAAAAACAAGTGTAGATGTTTTAAAGAAGATAGAGAAACAAGGATTTGAGGCTTATATAGTTGGTGGCTTTGTTCGTGATTATTATATGAATAATACTAGTGTAGATGTTGATATATGTACTAATGCTACGCCATATGAGCTTAGTAAAATATTTAAAGAAGCGTTAATGCCGTCAACTAGTTATGGTTCAGTTACGCTTATTTATCTTAAAGTTAGATATGAAATTACAACTTTTCGCAAAGAGTTAAGGTATAAGAATCGAAAACCAATTGAAATAGAGTATATTAATGATTTAGAATCGGATTTAAAAAGAAGAGATTTTACGATTAACACACTTTGTATGAATAGCGATGGTGAAATAATTGATTTATTAAATGGTCGTAATGATATTAAGCAGAAAACGATAAAAATGATAGGTGATCCTAATTTAAAATTAAAAGAGGATGCCTTAAGAATTTTAAGAGCTATTCGCTTTGCGACTATTTTAAATTTTAAATTAGATGGTAGTTTAAAAAAGGCTATAAATAAGAATAGAAAGCTATTAAAGACTTTATCATATACAAGAAAAAAAGAAGAATTAACTCGCATTTTGACTAGTTCTAATGCTATTTATGGGGTTTCTCTCTTACGAGAACTAAAATTAGATCGCTATTTAGATGTAACGGGGTTATCAAAAATAAAAATAATAGATGATATATTAGGTATTTGGGCTCAGTTAGATGTTATTGATAAGTACCCTTTTAATAAAACCGAAAGAGAGATGATTTTTAAGCTAAATGAGGTTTTAAAACTTAAAAGGATAGATAACTATACTGTTTATAAATATGGGCTTTATATTGCCGCTATAGCGGCCTCTATTAAAGGTATAGAGAAAAAGATGATTATCGCTTTAAATGATAATTTACCTATTAAAGGTAGAAGCGATATTGCTATTGATATTAATGAGGTTTGTCAGCTATTAAATAAAAAACCTGATAAATGGCTAAAAAAAATGTTTGACCATATTGAAAAGAAAATAGTAACAAAGGAGATACCAAATGATAAAAAAATAATAACAAATTATATTATTAATAATACTAAATACATACTCTAGAATGAGGTGTATTTTTTATGTTTAAGAAAGTAATGATAATATTTGTTTTTATAGTAATATGTTTTATTTTTATTTTTAAAGAAGAAGTTGCTGTAGTTAACGTAGAAAAAATAAATTTAAATTTAAAAGAAGAAGAAATAGGGGTTGTATTTATCGATCAAGATAAAGATGATTACCTTTTAATATTATCTGATAAAGTTTCTTTGCTACTAGTGTTAGATAATTTAAAACAAGATATTGAAAAAATATTAAATAAATTTAATGTTTATGATGTTAAGTTTATATTAATTAAAGATAATAATATAAGAATTGATAAAAATATAATTAAACTTATGGATTATTATAAAGAAGGGGATATTGAGTTTTTTTTAAAAGAAGATATAATAAAAATTGTATATGGAGATACTAGTTTTTGTATATATATAAATTCAACGGCTAATAAATTAGATATTTTTGATTGTAATCTTGTTTATTTTTATAAAGTGCTTAACATTCCGTATTTAAAAATCAATGAGCGAACGGATGTGATTTTTTATCATTATGAACGACCACTCCCTTCTTATTTAGTCGAGAAAATATATGAAAAATGGATTAATACCTATATGATAAGAAATAACGAATGGACGGTTATTAAGATTGGTGACGGTTATTATAATATTATCGTTATACCAAATAGTTAGTATTAATGATATAATGTTTATAGGAGGTATTTAAATGAATACAGCTAAATTAATTAATATATTAAAAATGGGTAATTTAACGATACCAATTTTTTTAGTAAAAAATTATCAGAAACTAAACATTGATATTCAAGGTGTTATTTTACTTTCATATTTAATGAATAAAGAACCGTTATTTGATTATAAGTTAATAAATAATGACTTAGGACTAAAAGAAACAGAAATATTACAAGGTGTTAATAAGTTACAAGAAAGTGGCGTTTTAAGTTTTTCAGTTACAAAGAATGATAAAGGTATTATGGAAGAATTTATATCTTTAGAACCTCTATATAATAAGTTATCATTAATATTAATTGAAGATATTAATTCGGGCGAAAATAATAAGGCTAATATTTATCAATTGTTTGAAGAAGAATTTGGAAGAACCTTATCGCCTATTGAGTATGAGATAATTAGTGGTTGGTTAGAATCAAATTATAGTGATGAGATAATTAAAGAAGCATTAAAAGAGGCTGTTTATAATGGGGCTAATAATTTAAGGTATATTGATAAAATATTATTTGAATGGCATAAAAAAGGTATTAGAAAGTTAGTAGATTTAGAAAAAGAGCGAGTTAAACATGCCAAAACGAAAAAAGAAACCATAGAAGTACCAGATTATAATTGGTTAGAAGATGATGACGAATAAAATAAGATTATTAGTAAATACTTTGTCAACAAAAAACGATGATTTTAACGGTCATCGTTTTTTGTTGTTTTATTATTCTATTATTACGGTTCTAGTTAAGTTATAAGTTTCTCCTTTATAAACAACTTTGTAATTAATAACATATGTTTCTGGTGAGGAGGTATTAATTTGATTATTGGGAATAATTTCTTCATCTGACATTCTAGTAGTCGTTTTGGTAATAGTCGCATTAGAGGTAACATTTACTAGATTTTCCATAACGAGAACACCTAATTCATTATAGGGATCATTAACTTGAAGATTAATGGTAGAACTTCCGTTTAGTGATACTTCTATGATAGGAATGAAGGGGTTGTCAGATATAGTGATTTCATGACCACTACTTCTATTATCTTTAAAGATTGAATAACTTGTTTTTATAACATAAGTAAGTGAACCAGTAGTTGCTGGAGTATGGGTGAATTGATTTTCGCCAGTCCACCCGAGATGATATAGTTGATTATCTTTCTTTAAATATATATCATAACCAATAGTACCTAGTACTTCTAAATTCTCTGCATGTAGTATACTAACATACTTATCCTTATGCACGCCATATAGGTCAAGTAATTCATTAGTAATAATACTAGGAGGAGTTACTGAATTCCATGATAATTTAATTTTTGAACCTTCAATATTTATATCAACGTTAGCGGGATTTGTTAAAGTTCTAAATCGTGGTGAAACTTCAGTTGGTTGTGTTCCTCTTATAAAGTACTCAGCGCTTCTAAAACTTTGAGGAGTCCACTCACTAGCTAACATAGCAGGCATTGTTCCTTTTTCTACGGTAACTCTTACAACACTATTAGGAGGAGTAAACTTTTTGTTATTTCTTTCAAAAATACCTTGTGCTAAAAGAGTAAATAAATTATTTCTAAGGCTCCAAGAAGCGGTGGTATGATGATATTTAGAATCTATTTTTTCATAACCTAACCACATACCAATCGCATAATCAGGAGAATAACCAGCATACCATAAATCATTTAAAGCATTACTAGATAAGTTAAATCTTTTTTTAATTTCTGCATCAAAATTAGTCGTTCCTGATTTAGCAGCAACTTCAACACCACTAACTCTACCACCACTAATTAAACGATTATCAATACTATAGCGTAATATATCGGTAATCATAAAGGCGGTAGCCTCAGACATGACTCTGGTTTTATCTGCTGTAAACGTTTCAACGTCATTGGTATCAATATACTCTACTTTGCTAACCGAATGCGGTTCAATATAATAACCACCATTACCAAAGGCAGCATAAGCAGCTGCTAATTGAAGCGGGGAGGCACCATTAAAAGCTCCTATAGCATGAGCCTCATGAACTCTGCCGCCCTCTATTTCGGGTTCGATACCAAGCGACGTTACAAATTTCAAAATATCCCCATTATTTAACTGTTGAAAGGCTTTTAAAGCGGGAATATTTCTTGATTTACCTAGCGCATATCTTAATGTTAGAAAGCCATCATATTTTCCGTCCCAGTTAGTCATAGGTCTATTATTAGAATAACTATGAACATCATCGATAAAAGGAGTATATGTAGACCAATTATTATATTCTATTCCAGGACCATATTCAAAAATGGGCTTAGCCGTAGAACCGATTTGTTTTTTTAACATGGTTGCAAAATTAAATAATCGTTCACCTCTTCGATTGCGGCCATTACCAATAGCTAAGATTGCCCCAGTATGAATATCAGTTACAGCAATTCCAGCTTGCACAACATCGTTAGGAAATTTAAATATTTCCCCACTTAAAATCCTATTTAAATAATTTTGTTTTTCACTTGCATAATTAGTATATATTCTCATGGGTACGTTATAGGGATTATAACCAGTTTTTCTTTCAACCTCTTCTATAACCACATCAACATATCCTTGGAAAACCATACTCTCTTGATTATTTCTTTCAATTAATAAATCTTCTATGGGAATTGAATTGGCAATTTCTTCTTCTTCTCTACTTATGTATCCGTGTCTTCTCATTAAATATAAAACGGTAGTTCTTCTTCGTTCTATTCTTTCTGGATATAAGTAAGGATCATAGGCACCAGGTGCTTGAAACAGACCCGCTATCAACGCTGCTTCGGTTAGATTTATATCTTGTACTTCTTTACCAAAATAATTTCTAGCAGCTTCAGCAACCCCATATGAACTGTTGCCTAAGTAGGGAGTATTAACATAAAACTCAATAATTTCTTCTTTAGTATATTTTTTTTCTAATTTAAAAATAGACAAATAAATATCAGTAAACTTTCTAACATAAGATCGTTCGGTAGAGGTAAAACTATTTTTTATTACTTGCATACTTAAGGTTGACGCACCACCAGCATTCTGTCCGGTTATTTCTCCTATGCCAGCTCTAAAAAAACGGGGTGCATCAAAGCCATTATGTTGAAAATATCTAGCATCTTCAGTAGCTATAATCGCGTCAATAAGAACCTCTGGAAGATCGTTATAAGAAATTTTATCTCTCATTTCTCTACCTATTTTAGTAATTATATTGCCGCTGTTATCATAAATAATAGAGGCTTCTTTTCGATATAAGTTTTCTGGATCAAAGTGAGGTGCCACTTTAACTATATACATGCCAAAGAGGATTATTAAAATAAGTAATAAGATTGCCCCGATAAGTAGTATTAAACCTAAAATGTATAATATTTTTTTCCATATGTTTTTTTTCTTTTTAGGTTGTTTATTTCTATTTGGTTTCTTTTTTATTTTAGTGTTGCTAATTTTTTTTCTTTTTTTACGCATAATATTTCCTCCATACTTCAAACCTAATAAAAAACCACCACTAATTATTACAACAATTGTTGGTATAAAGCCCGCTAAGAGTAAAATACCTAGCAGTATTATTCCTAAAATAGCAATGATAATATGGGTTTTATATTTGTTGTTTTTTATTTTTACCATTATTTTTTGGGAATAGTTATCAATCTTTTTAAAGATTTTTTGTATATATTTTTTCATTAGTTACCTCCAAAATAAACCCTATTTACAATGTTAATATAATCTAATCTAGGTGAAAAGGTTTCTTTTATTATAAAACCATGTTTCTCGAAAAAACTTATTGGAATAGCTTTTTCTTTATTGGTGATGGTAAAATTAATAAGATCTTCACCTTTTAATAAAAAAGTTTTACTTAACGTTGTCCACCTAATAATAATAAATACTATTCCATTATGATTAATAATTCTCTTTATATGGTTAATTTGATGTTGGTTAAGATTATTAATCGGGAAACCCTTTTTATTTTTAGTTTCCTTAGCTTCAAAATCAATATATCTTCCTTTATAAACGCCATTATAATCAGTAGTTGATGGAGTTTGAAAAAAGCCTTCGGTTATTAAGGGTTTTTGGGTCGCGTTATAGGTTACTTTAGTGACCTTTATAGGAGTAGCTTTTTTGTTAATAATAGCTATGTTGTTATCTATGTAATATTGATTAGTTATATTTAAATCACTTTCTAAAGTCATACCTCTATTGGCATAATTAATAACCTTTTTTTGATCTTTTATTATTTTGTTGGGATATTTCATTAAACCACCTATTTAAATTATACTATAAATAAAAGATAAAATCTATATGGCAAAATTAAAAAAAAAGGAGAAGTTTGATATCTATTAGCTATTATTATCCTTCTATCAGTGATATTAACATAGGGTATTAAATATGTGATAGGGTAAGTTAAAGGAGGTTATTAATGGATAAAATTTATATTAATTATATGTTTGATTATATAATTAAAGAAATTAATTATATAAAGTTAAAGTATCCCATTAGGTATTAAATATATTTTAATAACCTTTCATATTATTGTATAGGAGGACAATAATATGGAAGATTTTTTATTTAAGGTAGACATTACACCTCATATGATATATTTGGCAGTTATTTTGTTAGTGATTGGTAAGGGATTAAAAGATGCTCCTTTTATTAATCGGTGGATGATTATTTGGATATTGATGTTTATCAGTATTATTATTAATTTTATTTTTTATGACGTTAGTTTTGAAAGGTTGTTTGAGGCTGTAATATCCACCTCATTGGCGGTTACGATGCATCAAACATATAAACAGACAAATGAAGGGGTTAGAAGTATTCGAAAAAAAATTGACAAAAAACTTATTTTTTGAGAGAATATAGTAGACGAGGTGAGAATATGGTTTGTGATAAAATAGTTTTAACGCCAAGAGACATCTTAGAAAAAGAGTTTAAAGTTGATACAAGAGGATTTAGACCTCAAGAGGTAGATAAATTTTTAGATATAATTATTAAGGATTATACGGAATTTATTGCAATAATAAAAAAGTTAGAAGAAGAGAAAAAAGAGTTAATTGAAGAAACGTTAAGACTTAAACATGAACTTAGAACAATAAGCGCTAATATTGATTTAATAAAAGGTAACGATAAAGTTACTAATGTTGATATTTTAAGACGTTTATCTCACTTGGAAAAAATTATATTTGGTAAAGAAGAATAGTATCTGGGTAAATGCTGCATAATTTTTTATGTAGAGGAAAGTCCATGCTCACACTATCTGTGATGATAGTAGTGTTCGTGCACAGGGAAAAAATAACCTGTGATAGCAGAAATTGCTAATGGCTCTAAAAAACCTAAGTCTTTGATATGGTGGATTAGTGTAAAAGTGCCAAAGTGACGATGCTTCATAGAAATATGAAGAGTGGAACGTGGTAAACCCCGCGAGTGAGAAACCCAAATTATGGTAGGGGAACTTATCAATTAGGAAGAAGAACTAGTTGAGAGATGGAAACATAGATAAATATTTGCCGCCTAGCAATAGGTACAGAACATGGCTTATAAGATACTATTTTTTTTATTTTTGTAAATTAAAAGAGGTGAAATAAATGAAGGAAATTGGTGAGCAACTAAAGCAAGCCAGGGAAGCAATGGGAATTACCATTGAAGAAGTTTCCGAAGATATAAAATTAACCCCTTCACAACTAAAAAGCATTGAAGATGGAGATCGACAAGGTTTAAAAGACATTCTCAATTTAAAACAATTAATTAAAGATTACGCTAAATATTTAGGTTTAGAACAAGATGAAATTGAGGATAAATTTAATGAATTTGTTTTTGAATATACCTCAAAAATACCGCTTGAAGAGATAGCAAAGGCTAATCAACAAAAAAAGGTTGAGGAACCAAAAAAAATAAAATCGCCATATACAATGGAACGTGCCAAAAACTTTTTCAAAATCAAATGGATAATGATAATATTAATAATTTTATTTATAATAGTAATTTTTTTTATTACTAGAGAAATTGCCTATAAACCATCTAATATAATAGATAATGGATTGATTGGTTTTTTCAAGAAGTGAGGTTAAAGATGAATATTGCTAATAAATTAACAGTAGTTAGAATGATTTTGTCGATTGTAATTATAATTATATTATTATTTCCTTTTTATACGATTGGCATAGAATTTCCTAAATATATTATTAATAATCAAATTATAATAGACTCTAAATATTTTATAGCCGGGATAATCTTTATTATAGCGGCTGTTACTGATTTTTTTGATGGCTATATTGCTAGAAAATATAATATGGTTACTGACTTTGGTAAATTAATGGACGCTATTGCGGATAAAGTGTTAGTTAATTCCGTTTTAATTATTTTAGCAGCTAATAGTTTTATTAGTCCTATTATTCCGGTTATTATTGTAATTAGAGATGTCGTTGTTAATTCCATTAAAATGATAGCCGCTAGTAAAGGAAAAGTTATTGGAGCTATAAATTTAGGTAAAATTAAAACTATCTTTTTAATGGTAGGTATTTCCTTAACTTTATTTTATAACTTACCGTTTGAACTATGGAATATTAAAGTAGCTGATATATTATTAATAGCAGCTGCTACTCTATCTTTAATATCTGGAATTCAATATATTATTATGAATAAAGAAATATTTATTGAAAATACTAAAAATTAGTAATTAGATAAAATTAATTGATAAAAAAAGACATATTTATATGTCTTTTTTTAATTTTAGAACAAATAACTTTTCAAAAAAACAAACAAATGTTCGAAAAAGCTATTGCTTTTTTTATAAAAATCATATAAACTTATTGTAGAAAGAAAGTTTGGAGGATGATTATGAATAAAAATAACGATAAAAATAAAATATTAGAACAAGTACTAGTTGATATTGAAAAACAATTTGGTAAAGGATCGATTATGAAATTAGGATCTAAAGCAAGAGGCGAGGTAGATGTTTGCTCTAGCGGGTCAATTACATTGGATATTGCCTTAGGAATAGGAGGATATCCTAAAGGAAGAATAATTGAAATTTACGGACCTGAATCAAGCGGTAAAACAACTTTTGCCCTTCATGCGATTGCAGAGGTTCAAAAAAGTGGCGGTAAAGCAGCATTCATTGATGCGGAACACGCTTTGGATCCGATTTATGCTTCTAAGTTAGGTGTTAATATTGATGAATTATTAGTTTCTCAACCTGATACAGGGGAACAGGCTTTAGAAATTTGTGAGGCTTTGGTAAGAAGTGAAGCTATTAATATAGTTGTGATTGATTCAGTGGCAGCGTTAGTTCCTCAAGCTGAAATTGCTGGAGAAATGGGAGACTCTCATGTGGGGTTACAAGCTAGACTGATGAGTCAAGCTTTACGAAAATTATCAGGAACAATTAATAAAACTAACACTATTGCTATTTTTATTAATCAGTTAAGAGAAAAAGTTGGTGTTATGTTTGGTAATCCTGAAACGACACCTGGAGGAAGAGCGTTAAAGTTTTATTCGACGATTAGATTAGATATAAGAAGATTAGAACAATTAAAACAAGGGGAAAATATCATTGGTAATAAAACATCAGTTAAAGTTGTCAAAAACAAAGTAGCACCGCCTTTTAAAATAGCCCATGTAGAGATAATGTATGGAGAAGGTGTTAGTCGTGAGGGTGAATTAATTGATTTAGCGGCTGATATAGGCATTATTGAAAAAAGTGGAGCTTGGTTTTCATATAAAGGAGAAAAGATGGGTCAAGGCAAAGAAAATGTAAAGGGCCTTTTAAAAGAAAATGTAAAGTTAAGACAAGAAATTGAAAATAAAGTTAGAGAGTATCATGGTATATTTAAGAAGAATGAAAATAAAGTTGAAGAAAAGGCAACGAAATAGTTGTCTTTTTCTTGACTTTAACTCAAATCAAATTTAAAATATAAGTATACGGTTAAAGTTCGATATTATTTAACTATATAAATAAATTATAGAAAGAGTGGAGGAAAATCATGGATATTATTATTTTATCCATTTTGACCTCTGCATTTGGATTAACTTTAGGAGCAACATCAGTAATACTATATAATCATACCAAAGGTATTAACTCAAACAAAAAAGCCGAAACTATTTTAGAGAAAGCTAAAAAAGAAGCTGAAAAAATAAAAAGAGAATATTTGTTTGAAGCTAAAGAAGAAACACATAAATATAAACTTGAAGTAGAAAAAGATTTAAAAGAAAAGAAAAACGAAGTAAAAGAGTTAGAAGAAAAATTGATACAGCGAGAAACTAGTATCGATAAGAGAGATGGAATGCTCCAAAATCGAGAAAAGATGTTAGATGATCGTGATAAAGATTTAATTTCAAGCCAAAAAGAAATCCAAAAAGCAGAAGCCGAAATGGAAGATATAAAAAAAGAACAATTATCATTACTTGAAAAAATATCAGGTTTTTCAAGAGAAAAGGCTCATGATTTAATATTAAAAAGAGTCGAAGAAACGATGGAAACAGAAATAGCTAGTTATATAAAAGATAGAGAAACAGAAGCTAAATTAAATGCAGATCGAAATGCTAAAAATTTAATGGTTATGTCAATGCAAAAATATTCATCAGATGTTACTAATGAACAAACAATATCGGTTATTAATTTACCTAACGATGAAATGAAAGGAAGAATTATTGGTAGAGAAGGAAGAAATATTAGAACGATTGAAGCAGTTACGGGTGTTGATTTAATAATTGATGATACTCCAGAAGCAATTGTAATTTCTAGTTTTGATCCTTTACGAAGAGAAATCGCTAAGGAAACAATCGAAACATTAATAAAAGATGGTCGTATACATCCGGCAAGAATAGAAGAAGTTTATGATAAAGCGTGCAAGGATGTAAATTCTAAAATATTAGAATATGGGCAAGAGGCAATCTTTGAATTAGGTGTTACTAAGGTTGATTCTGAAATTGTTTCTTTATTAGGTAAACTATATTTTAGAACCAGTTATGGTCAAAATGCTTTACAACATTCAAAAGAAGTAGCGCATTTAGCGGGACTTATGGCTGCTGAAATTGGTGAGAATGTTAATTTAGCTAAGAGAGCAGGACTTTTACATGATATTGGTAAAGCAATTGATTTTGAAATAGAAGGAAGTCATATTGAAATCGGATATGATATTGCTAAGAAACACAATGAGGATGAAATTATATTGAACGCTATTCAATCTCATCATGGCGATGTTGATTCAAACAGTATTATATCGGTATTAGTAGCGGTAGCAGATACTTTGTCAGCTTCTAGACCGGGTGCCAGAAATGATTCGTTAGAAAATTATATTAAACGTTTAGAGCAATTAGAAAATATCGCTAATGCTGTAGATGGAGTAGATAAAGTTTTTGCTATTCAAGCAGGAAGAGAACTAAGAATTTTGGTTAATCCAGAAAAGGTAGATGATTTGAAAAGCTATAAAATAGCCAAAGATGTTAAAGATAGAATTGAAAATGAATTACAATATCCGGGAACGGTTAAAGTAACGGTGATAAGGGAAACAAGAGCTATAGAAGAGGCTAAATAAAAGAAATCAATTTTGATTTCTTTTTCTTTATATAATTCTTTTTTAATGTTATACTTAATATATAATGAAAAAGATAGGAAGTGATTAAATGATAACACCACATATTGAAGCAGAAGTTGGAGAGATAGCGGATATTGTTTTAATGCCAGGAGATCCACTAAGGGCAAAATTTATAGCCGATAATTATTTAACTGATGTAATACAATTTAATAAGATAAGAAATATGTATGGTTATACGGGATATTATAAAGGAAAAAGAGTATCCGTCATGGGTTCTGGAATGGGAATCCCTAGTATGGGTATTTATTCATATGAATTATTTAAATTTTTTAATGTAAAAAAAATTATTAGAATTGGATCATGTGGAGCATTTGATAAAAATATTAAATTATATGACGTTATCTTAGTTGATAGAGCTTATAGTGATTCTACATATGCTTATGTTCAAAGTGGTAGCGATGAGAAATTTGTTGATAGTTCTAAAAACATTAATTATAAAATAGAACAGGTAGCTAAAAGCAATGGTATTAATTTTATAAAAGGTAATATTTATACCACTGATGTTTTTTCTTTTTATAGGCATACTGAAGGAGAAAAGGACATTATTAAGGAATATAATTGTATAGCCTCAGAAATGGAAGCTTTTGCCTTGTTTCATAATGCTAAAGTTTTAAATAAAGAAGCAGCTTGTCTTCTTACGGTAGTAGATAATATTGCTACTAATGAAATAATTGATGCTGACAAAAGAGAAAAAAGTTTAAATAATATGATTGAATTAGCGTTATCATCGATATAATAAAATAAACTTATTTTCATATACTAATATGTAGTAGGAGGTAATTTATGAAATATCAACGTTATGATTTAAATTCTTATAATTTACATTTAATAAAAACAACAAAGTTTAAAACAGTTTCCGTTTTAATTAGTTTCAAAAGACCAATTATTAAAGAAGAAACAACTATTAGAAGTATGTTACCTCTTATGTTATTAAATTCTACTAAAGAATTTCCGTCAACAAGATTATTAAATATTGAAGCGGAAAGACAGTATGGATTGAATTTATCCTATAATCAAAGACGGTTAGGTAATTATAATGTTTTAACTTTTTCTTTAAATATGATTAATGAAAAATGGACTGAAAAGGGGATGTTTGAAAAAAATCTCGCTTTTTTATTTGATGTTTTATTTAACCCTAATATAAATAATGATGAATTTGATTCTAAGAGTTTTAATATTGTTCAAAATATATTGTATTCTAAATTACAATCGATTAAAGATGATATTAGTAAATACGGAATTGTTAGAATGTTAGAAGAAATGGATGAAAAATCACCTATTTCATATCGCGTTGGTTATTTAGATGATGTAATTAAAATAGATGAAAAGAAACTATATAATTATTATACAAATATGATTAAAAGCGATGATATAGATGTTTTAGTATTAGGTGATATTGACCCGATTCAGACTAAAAGAATATTTAAAAAGGCGTTTTTAATAAACACTATCAAAAGGAATAAAAGTGATATTATTATAGAACACACTAAGTTGCGTCGTAAATTAAAGAAAGTTATAGAAAAAGAAAGTATAAAGCAAGCTAAATTAACAGTGGGATTTAAAACCATGAAATTAAGTGAATATGAACGAAAGTATGTTATGCCTATATATAGTCGTATTTTAGGTGGTCCTAGTTATTCTAAACTATTTAGAACGGTTAGAGAAAAGAATTCTTTAGCGTATTATATAGCTTGTAATTATAGTATGCCTGATAATTTACTATTAGTATATTCAGGAATAAACAAAGAAAATTTTGATCCCACCTTACAATTAATAAAAAAAGAAGTTCAAAACATGAACAAAGGTAATATTACTGAAGAAGAAATAGATAATGCTAAAAAAGATGTTATTAGTCTTTATGATACGATTGAAGATAATGCTTCCCAATCAATCAATTATTATTTATCAAAAGAATTATTAGAATTAGATGATTTAAAGACAAGGAAAAAGTTAATTAAGGAAGTAACAATTGACGATTTAAAAAAAGTTTCTAAAAAAATTAAAATAGATACAGCTCACTTATTATATGGAGATGATAATGATGAAAAAAATAAAGATTAATGATGTTGAAGAAATTTTATATTATGAGCAATTAAAAAATGGTCTTAATGTATATATGATTCCTAAAAAAACAGTTAACAATGTATATGTAACTTACACTACTAAATATGGTTCGATTCATAATGAATTTAAATCTATTAATTCTAAGAAAATGATTAAAGTACCTAATGGTATTGCTCATTTTCTTGAACATAAAATGTTTGAGCAAGAGAATGGTGTAGATCCTATGATTTTCTTCACTAGCAAGGGAGCTGACGTCAATGCTTTTACAGGACTTTTAAATACAACTTATTTATTTTATGGTTCAAAGCATTTAAATGATAATTTAAAATTTTTATTAGATTATGTTCATTCGCCATATTTTACAAATGAAAACGTGGAAAAAGAAAAAGGGATTATCGAACAAGAAATAAATATGTATGCTGATATCCCGTACTCTGAATTAGATGATGGTATTAGGAAAAATCTTTTTCATAATCACCCTGCTAAATATTCAATAGCAGGAACAATAAATGATGTTAACGATATTACTAAAGAACAATTATATGAATGCTATAACACTTTTTATCATCCATCAAATATGTTTTTAGTATTAACGGGAAATTTTAATCCTGAAGAAGTTATAACTATAGTAAAACAAAAACAAGAAGAAAGATGTGTTCCGTCAGTTGAAAAAATCGAAACTAAAAAAGTTAAAGAACCACCAACGGTAATTAAAGAATATGAAGAAAAAATAATGAATGTTGAAATAGCAAAAATAGCATTTAGTTTTAAAATTTGTTTAACCGATTTTCAAAAGGAACGAAGAAAGCATGACATTTATTTGTTAATTTTATTTTTAGTTTTGTTTGGTCAAACATCTTTGTTTTATGAGAAGATGAAGGAAAACAGTTATGTTGATTCAGAAATTGACATAAATTATTTACATATTGATGATTACGCAATTTTAAATTTAACAAGTGACACTAAAAAACCAAAAGAGTTAATTAATGCTATAAAAGAAGAAATAGAGAATATAAATATTGATGAAAAAGAATTTAAAAGAAAAAAGAAAGTTTTAATCAGTTCGATGATTCATTTGTTTGAAAACATTAAAACTTTAAATCATCATATTATTGACAGTGTAAATAACTATGGAAACTTTAATAATGATATGTTAAAATTATTAAGAGGATTAAATATTAAAGAGTATAGAGAATTTATTTTCAAACTAAACTTTAATAATTACTCATCATTTGTTATTAAACCTAAAGATAAAAAATAAGGAGGAAGCATGTTAAAAGTTGATAATGTTACTAAATATTACGGTCCTTTAAAAGCAGTTGATGATTTATCATTTAGTGTTAAACCGGGTGATGTTTTTGGGTTGCTTGGCGTAAATGGTGCTGGTAAAACAACCACTTTTAGAATTATAATGGGATTATTAGATTTTGATGGTGGCGAGGTTACTTTAGATGGTGAAAAAATAGATTATAGTGTTACCGACAAAATTGGGTTCTTAACGGAAGAAAGAAGTTTATTAACAAAACTTACTGTTATGGAACAAGCTATTTATTATGGTATTTTAAAAGGTATGACCGAAGAGAAGGTAGAAAAAGAATTAGATAAATGGTTAATAAGATTTGGTATTGTTGATTATAAGCATCGTAAAATTAAAGAATTATCAAAAGGGAATCAACAAAAAATACAATTTATAACGGCAATCATTAATGAACCCAAATTATTAATTTTAGATGAACCTTTTTCTGGTCTCGATCCTATAAATGTTGAAATGTTCAAAGAAGTAATTAAAGAACTAGAAAAAAAAGGGTCTATGATTATTTTTTCTTCACATCGAATGGAACATATCGAATTATTTTGTGATAAGATTGTTGTTTTAGTAGAAGGAAAATCAGTTTTAAAAGGTAGTATAAAAGATATTAAGAAGGAATATCGTAAGAAAAACATACTGATAAAAGGTGATATAGATAAAACTAAATTAGAAAAAATTAAAGGTGTCTTGAAAATTATTAAAAAAAGTGATGAGTATGAAGTGAAGATAGAAGATGAGAAGTATATTAAAGACGTTTTCGATTATACAACTACATGTGATAATGTTACTAAATTTGTGGTTGAAGAACCTTCTTTAAATGAAATTTTCGTTTCAAGAGTAGGTGAAAAGTATGAATAAAAAATTAAAATATTTAACAAAAGTAAGTTTAAACAAAAAAATTAAATCGAAATGGTTTTTAATTGTTAACATATTAATTGTGATTGCTATTGTTAGTTTAGTCAATATTGATAGTATTATTAATTTTTTTGGTGGTAGTTTTGGTAAAGATACTAATATTATTGTAGTTGATAATACTGATCGAAGTTTTCAATTGTTTGAGAATGCGATGGAAAACACTAATGATATTATCAGTGGTTTTGATACTAGTAAATTAGTTGTTACGATTAACGATGAAGAAGAAGCGGCTATTGAAAAAATAGAAGATAATAAGACAATTGTGGTAGTTTTAAATGAAGATGAAGAAAATGTTATAGCTGCTAAAATAATAACCGAAAAATATATAGACGCAGTTTTACATCAAAAAATTATAGCGTCTATTAATGTTGTTAGATCTTCTTTAGTGATTAGTGATTATGATATTAATGTTGAAGATTTAATTAAAATTAATACCCCGGCTGAAATTGAAAGAGTATATTTAGATGAAACTAAAACGCAAAGTGAAGAACACATGAGTATTATAATGAGTGTTGTTTTTCCAACTTTAATTTTACCCTTTTTCATGCTGATTATTTTCTTGGTACAGATGATAGGGGCTGAAATTAATGAAGAAAAAACAACAAGGGGAATGGAAATTATTATTTCTAATGTTTCGCCTAAGACGCATTTTATTTCCAAAATGTTAGCTAGTAATATTTTTGTTTTAATCCAAGGAACAATATTATTTTTAGCAGGAATGTTAGGCTTATTAGTAAGAACAAAGTTTAATAAAACAGTGACAGGAATATTACCTGAAGGTGTTAATATAAGTGGTCTTTGGGAACAGTTAGTTGAGTCTGGAGTGGCTGATAAATTAATATATATTATTCCTTTAACCTTGTTACTTATTGTATTGAGTTTTGTTGCTTATTCTTTATTAGCGGGCATTTTAGCTTCGATGACAACAAGTATGGAAGACTTTCAACAATTACAAACACCCATTATTATTATATCGGTAGCCGGCTATTATTTAGCTATGCTAGCTCCGCTATTTGAAGGTGCTATTTTTATTAGATTAGCAGCCTATTTACCATTTTTATCATCACTTTTGTGCCCAGCATTATTAATAATTGGTCAGATCGGTATAATTGATGTCTTTATTGCTATTTTATTATTAGTTATATTAATATATTTAATGATTACTTATGGATTAAAAATATACAAAGTTGGTATTTTAAATTATTCTACATCTAAGTTATGGTTAAAGATGATTAAGGCTGTAAAAGAGTAGTTAAAAGACATATAATTAGAGATAATTATATGTCTTTTTATTAGTTGTTTTTATTTTGGTTTTATGTTATTATTATTTAGAATAGAGGGTTTCTTGAGGTGATGCTATGCCTAATATAGGAGAACAATTTATTATTAATCATGAAAATGCTTTAGCAAAAGAAAAAGCTATTTTTAAAGGTAAATATTATCGAATAACAATTCTTACAGAAAGGTTAGCTCGTTTTGAATATAATCCTGAAGGTGTTTTTGAAGATAAACCAACTCAGTTTGCGTTTTTTAGAAACTTTGATGCACCGGCTTTTTCGGTTAAAGAAGATAATAAATTTCTTGAAATAACAACCAAATATTTCAAAATAGAATATACCAAAGAAAAACCTTTTTCAACTAGTAAAATAGTACCAGGTGGGAATTTACGTGTTACGTTATTAAGTACCGATAAAATATGGTATCAAGGTCATCCAGAAGTTAGGAACTATTATTCTACTAACGTATCATTAGATAATATGGGGGATACGATAAACCTAAAAAAAGGATTATATTCATCCGATGGTTTTGTTAGCATTGATGATTCGGCTAGTTATGTTATTAAAGAAGATGGAACATTAGAGGCAAGAAGTAATAAGATAGTTGATATTTATTTATTTGCGTATCGTAAGGACTTTGGTTTTTGTTTAAAAGACTATTTTGATTTAACAACCAAGCCTCCTTTAATTTCTAGATATGCTTTAGGTATTTGGTGGAGTAGAAATTATAATTATAAAGAAGATGAATTGTTAAATTTATTTGCAAAATTTAATAAAAATGAAATTCCTTTATCAGTTTTACTCTTAGATAAAGACTGGCATATTAGAAATTATGATAAACAAAAGAATTTAATTACCGGTTATAGTTTTAATAAACAATTATTTCCAGCCCCGTATGAATTTATTAATAAGATGCATTCCTTGGGAATAAAAGTAGGGCTTCATATTAA
Source organism: Bacilli bacterium (assembly GCA_007117415.1). GTDB lineage: Bacteria > Bacillota_I > Bacilli_A > RF39 > UBA660 > SKGN01. The sequence goes on from SKGN01000040.1 coordinate 26,667, forward strand.
TCCTATTGAGGGAATCCATCCTCATGAAGAAATGTATTCTAAAGCAGCTACTTATTTAGAACAAGCCGAAAATAAAACAATTCCCTTTGATTATCATAATCCTAAATTTTTAGAAGTATACTTTAAATTATTACTTAGGCCATTAGAGGCTTTGGGAGTAGACTTTTTTTGGAATGATTATTATGATCGAAAAAATTTGTTGCCTTTATGGATTTTTAATCATTATCATTTTTTAGATTCAGATCGAGGAGAAGCTAAAAGAGGGATGTTATTAGCTAGAAATTCATTAATTGGCGGACATCGATATGGGGTTTTATATTCTGGTAAAACAAAAGTTAGTTGGAACACATTAAAGATGTTACCCTTTTATAATTTAACGAGTTCTAACATTGGTATTTCGTGGTGGAGTCATGATATTGGCGGTTTTCATTCGGGTATTGAAGAAAATGAATTATATATTAGATATGTTCAGTTAGGTGCTTTTAGTCCTATCTTTAGAATTCATTTTGATCGTGGAAGGTATTATAAGCGAGAACCTTGGAAATGGGATGTTCAAACCTTTGAAATAATTAAATACTATATGCAACTTAGGCATAGATTAATTCCTTATCTTTATACTGAAGCTTATAAATATCATAAAGTTGGTACGCCTCTTGTTCAACCTCTTTACTATAAATTTCCCCAAATATATGATGAACCTCTTTATAAAAATGAATATTATTTTGGTTCAGAATTAATGGTTTCACCACTTACGGAAAAAAAAGATATTGTGATGAATAGGGTTGTTCATAAATTTTATTTACCAGCTGGTACATGGTATGATTTTAAAACTGGCAAAAAATTCCCTGGAGATAGAACTTATGTATCCTTCTTTAGAGATCAAGATTATCCTGTATTTGCTAAAAGTGGTTCTATTATTCCTTTATCAAATGATATTGAAAAGAATAATGTTGGTCCACCTCAAAATTTAGAAATACATGTTTTTCCGGGTAGAAGTAATACCTATAAGTTATATGAAGATGATGGTGTTACTAATTTACATAAGCAGGGGTATTATTTAATAACCGCTATTGATTATAATTACCGAGAAAGTAATTATACCGTTGTTATTAGAGCATTAGAAGGCAAAAGTGGTATAATTCCTAAAACTAGAAACTATAAAATAAGATTTAGAAATACTAAACAAACTAATGATCTTGAAGTTTTCGCTAATGATCAAAAAATATCTTTTGATTCTTATGTAGATGAGAATGATTTTGTTATTGAAGTGAAAGATGTATCCACTATTGGTCAATTAACCATTAATTGTAAAGGTAAAGCCATCGAAATAGATGCCGTAAGATTAATTAATGATGATATTGATGGTGTTATTAGTGATTTGCCAATCATTACGGAACTAAAAGAAAAAATAGCGAATATTATTTTCAGTGATTTAACCATTAAAAAGAAAAGAATAGGAATAAAAAAACTTAAGCGAAATAAATTAGAAGATAGATTTATTAGAATGTTTTTAAGGTTATTAGAATATATGGAACAAATATAAGTGCTTAAAACGTGTTCATAGAGGTACTTTATGTACTTCTTTTTTGTATAAAAAGTTAGAAAATGTTGTAAACGTATGCTATAATTTAAATATATTATTAGTAATGGAGTGAAAAGATGGAAAGAGTAATAATTTATTTTTTAGTTTATTTTTTGATATCTTTTTCGTTATATAAAGTTTTTTTTGCATTTAAAAAAAGAAAAGATGATACAGCGTTATTTAATATAATGGAAATAAAGCATTTAATACAAGGCTATAAATTAGATATAAAACGAATAGGAATAAAAAAAGTGGTTAATATTGTTTCGCTAACTAATGCTTTTATTTTTACGTGTGCTTTAACTGTTTTACAAATATTTAAATTAAGTATTTTAGTTTTCTTAATCGTCTTTGTATTAATATTAACCTTAACTTATATACTGTATTATTTAATGGGAAAATATTATCAAAAGAAGGGAATGATTATTAATGTATGATTATAAAAAAATAGAACGTAAGTGGCAAGAATATTGGGATAGTAACAAGACATTTAAAGCTTATGAAAATTCAGATAAAGAAAAATATTATGTTTTAATTGAGTTCCCATACCCATCAGGGTCGGGATTACATATTGGACATCCAAGAAGTTATACAGCTCTAGATTCTTTAGCTAGAAAAAGAAGAATGGAAGGATACAATGTTCTTTTTCCAATGGGTTGGGATGCTTTTGGGTTGCCTGCTGAAAACTACGCGATTCAAAATCATATTCATCCTCGTGAGGCGGTTAAAGAAAATGTAGCTATTTTTAAAAAACAATGCCAAAATTTAGGTATTTCTTTTGATTGGGATCGTGAGATTTCGACAACAGATCCAAGTTATTTCAAATGGACTCAGTGGCAATTTATTAAATTTTTTGAACATAATTTAGCATATAAAACTAAGAAAGCTATTAATTGGTGTACAGCCTGCAAAGTTGGTTTATCAAATGAAGAAGTAGAACATGGTAATTGTGAGCGCTGTGGTGGTGAAATAGTTAGACGCGAAAAAGAACAATGGATGCTTAGTATGAAAAGTTATGCTGAAAAACTTATTGAAGGTTTAAAAGATACTGATTTTATTGATCGAGTTAAAACAGCACAAATTAATTGGATAGGAAAAAGTGAAGGAGCTGAAATTACTTTTGATATTGCTGATTCTAATCATAAATTAAAAGTTTATACAACTAGACCAGATACTATTTATGGTGTAACATTCATGGTGTTATCGCCAGAACATCCAATTTTAAATATGGTTAAAGATAAAATAACAAATTATGAAGAAGTTGTTAAATATCAAGAAGATGCTAGTAGAAAGTCGGAATTTGAGCGTGTTGAATTAATAAAAGAAAAAACGGGCGTTAAATTAGAAGGAATTGATGCAGTTAATCCTTTAACTAACGAAAAAATTCAAATATGGATATCTGATTATGTAATGATGAATTATGGTACAGGTGCTATTATGGCTGTTCCAGCTCATGATGATAGAGATTATGATTTTGCTAATAAGTTCGGTATTCCTATTGTTCAAGTCATCGCTCCGTTCTTTTCGCCGGAAGAGGATAATCAATTAAAACCTGACGTTAAAACAGATAGAAGAAAAACCGTTATAATAGCTTTAAAACATCATGATAAAGATGAGTATTTATGTTTAAATTGGAAGATAAAAGATTGGCATACTTTTGTTGTTGGCGGAAAAGAAAGTAACGAAACAATCGGTGAAACAGCTGTTAGAGAATTGCAAGAAGAAACCGGATACAAAAATATTAGGATAGATAAAATTTTTAATTTTGAATCACACAGTTCTTTTTATGCAGCTCATAAAGGAGTTAATCGATATCAAGAAGCTGTTTATGTGTTAGCTAAGTTAGAAGATGAAGAATCTAATGAAATAATAGCCGAAGAAAAAGATAAACATGATCTTGTTTGGATAAAGAAAGATGAATTAGGTAAATTTATTAATATAGCTACTTATAAATATATGGTTGATCTAATCGTCAATGGTGAAAAGGCTTATACTGGTGAAGGGGTCATGATTAATTCTGGCATTTTAAATGATATTAATAATAAGGAAGAAGCAATAATAACTATTATTAATTATCTTGAAGAAAAAGGAATTGGTAAGAAAACAACTAATTATCGTTTACAAGATTGGGTTTTCTCAAGACAAAGATTTTGGGGAGAACCTATTCCAATGATCTATTGTGATGAATGTGATTGGGTCCCTGTTCCTGATGAAGATTTACCAGTTATGTTGCCAGAGGTAGCAACTTATGATCCAACTGATAATGGAGAAAGTCCATTAGCGACAATGCCCGAATGGTATACAGTAAATTGTCCAAAATGTGGTAAAACAGCGAGGCGTGAAACTGATACGATGCCTAATTGGGCTGGTTCATCATGGTATTGGTTAAGATATATGGATCCTCATAATGATCAAGAATTTGTTAGCCAAGCGGCATTAAATTATTGGGGTATGGTTAATTGGTATAATGGTGGAATGGAACATGCTACTAGACATTTACTTTATGCTCGTTTTTGGCATCGCTTTCTATATGATATAGGATTAGTACCAACTCCTGAACCGTTTACAAAGAGAACTGCTCATGGTATGGTTTTAGGAGAAGATGGTAGTAAAATAAGTAAATCAAAAGGAAATGGTATTAACCCAAATGATATAATTGATGCGTATAGTGCAGATGCCCTTAGAACATATGAATTATTTATGGGTGATTATGAAATGGATACAGCGTGGAGTACTAATGGTTTAAAAGGATGTAAACGTTTCCTTGATAAATTATGGCGTGTTAAAGAAAAAGTAAAAAAAAGCGGGGAATATTCAAAAAAATTAGAAAGCATTATCAATCAAACTATAAAAAAAGTTAGTAACGATATTGAACAAATGAAATATAATACAGCTGTTTCAGCATTAATGATTTTATTAAATGAATATGAAAAGCAAGAATACATAACTGATTATGATCTTCGTGTTTTAATTACCTTATTAAATCCTTTTGCCCCTCATATAACAGAGGAAATAAATGAATTAAAAGAATTAGGTAAACCACTATGTGATAGTCCATGGCCTAAGTATGATGAACTAAAAACTCAAGAAGATACTTACGAATTAATTATTCAAGTTAATGGAAAAGTACGAGGTAAAATTACTGTTAGGATCAACATTGACGAAGAAGAAATGAAGAAACAAGCTGTTAATCATGAAAACGCTATTAAGCATATTGAAGGAAAAGAGATCATTAAAATAATTGTTGTGCCTAAAAAATTAGTTAATATTGTAGTTAAATAGGAGGTTTATCAATGGCAAAAAGGTTATGCTTATTCTTTATAATTATATTTATAGGAGGCTGTTATAATAATCAATTAACAGCTGAAGAAAAAGAGTATTATCAATTAGTTGATGAATTAAAAAAGATAAATCATAATCAATTTAGTGAAAATTTCCCGTTTGATATTAATGTTTACTTTGATAAAATTATGGAATCAGAAATAAGGTATGAAGTAGTAATTGATAATCCTCGTAATATAATTAACAATATAAAAGCCATAGCGATTCATGATTATGAAACCAATGATGTTTTTCCTAATACGGGTATCTTTGATGAACCATTTAGTATGAACCCTCTGGTTGTTGATTTAAAAGCTAATTATGTTAAGGGAGTAATTTTAATTGGTTATATTCCTTTTAAAGATGATTTAGAGGAATATAAAGGAAAAGTTAGGGTTTTAGTTGAATATGAGGATGAAATATCAAATATCAACAAAATTTTCTTTCTAAGCCAATATTAGACACATTAAAACATTAATATTATATACAATGTTAATTGGTGATTATAATGAAAATAAAAATGTTTGATGAAGAACATGAAAAGGATTTAGAAAACGCTGTTAATGAGTTTTTGTCTAATTTAGAAGGTCAAGTTATTGATATCAAATATCAAGTAGGTATTGCTGTGTTTGCAGAAGAACAAATATATTGTTTTTCTGCGATGGTTATTTATAAACGATAGTATTGGAAGTGATATAATGAAAAAAAACCCTTTTTTACAGGGTGCTATGATAGCAACAATTGGTATTATTATTACTAAGATTTTAGGAATTATTTATGTTATTCCTTTTTATGCTATTATTGGGGTTCAAGGTGGAGCTTTATATGGATATGCATATTCTATTTATTCTATCTTTTTAAAGTTATCCTCAATTGGCATTCCACTTGCTATGAGTAAATTAATAAGTGAGTACAATACCCTAGAATATTTTGATATAAAAGAGCGTGCCTTTTTAATTGGTAAAAAGTTCGTTTTATTATTAAGTGTTATCAGTTTTTTCATTTTAATCTTTTTTGCTCCGCTTTTAGCCCATATTTTTATTGGTGATATTCAAGGAGGAAACACAATTGAAGATGTTACCTTTGTTATTCGTGTTGTAGCGTCCGCTATTTTAATTGTACCTATACTAAGCGTTACTAGAGGTTATTTACAGGGACATCGTTTTATAACCCCATCTTCAATAAGTCAGGTGTTAGAACAAATTGTTAGGGTAATTATTATTGTAGTGGGTAGTTATTTATGTATGGTTGTGTTTGATTTATCACTTAAATTTACAATTGGATTGGCTGTTTTTGGAGCTACATTGGGGGCATTCATATCATATTTGTATTTAATAATTAAAATGGGGAAAAATAAGAATGAATTAAATAGGGAAAATGAATCTTCAAAAATTCTTCATAAAATCAGTGAAAAAGATATTTTGATAAAATTGTTATCATATTCAGCCCCTTTTATTTTTAGTAGTCTTATATTATCTTTCTATCATTTTGTTGATTTATCTACTATTGTTAAAACGATGGTTAGAGGATTAAATTATGACATAGTGGAAGCTGAAACTACTATAAGTATTTTACTGGTTTGGGGTTTAAAGTTAAATATGATTATTATGGCGATAGCAACGGGTTTAACAACAAGTTTGTTACCTAATATTATAAGTAGTTATGTAGCTGATAATCTTACTGATCTTAGATATAAAATTAATAGATCTATTCAAATTTTGTTATTTGTTACCTTACCTATGGCAGTTGGACTTAGTCTACTAGCAGGACCTGTTTGGACATTATTTTATGGATATAATCAACTTGGAACCCTAGTTTTTAAATATTCTATTATGATATCTATCTTTACTAGTCTTTTAATTATTTTAAATATTATCTTACAATCTTTAAATCAATTTAAGAAAATGTTTACTTTTATCCTAACAGGGTTTGTTATTAAGTTACTCTTTAATATACCTTTGATGTATTCGTTTTCTTCAATAGGATTTCACGCATCTTATGGCGTTATTACCGCCTCTATTATCGGTTACTTTATCTCAATAGGGTTAATTTTAAGGTTTTTAAAGAAAAGTATTGGGGTAAATTATGAAGATACTTTTAATAAGATTATTAATATTTTTTTTACAGTGGTAATAATGAGTGTAGTAATATTATTAATTCAATTTGTTGTGCCAGTTGATACTGCTAATCGATTACATGCTTTAGGATTAATTATTTTCTATTCCATTATAGGAGCATCCATTTATATTTATATTACGATAAAAAACAAACTTTTATTTGAAATTGTTGGCAAAAGTTTTATTGAAAGGATTTTAACTAAAATGAAAATCAATAATTTTATTAATTATGATTTATAGTAAGGTGGCTAAAATGAAATTTATATCAAATATTGATATTAATAAATTTAATGATTTTGTATTGTCTCATCCTTATAAATCACATTTTTTACAATCAAGTTTATGGGGAGAACTAAGTAAACATAAGGGATTAACTCCTCATTATGTGGGAATAATAGATAAAGGTGAAATAATAGCGGCAAGTTTATTACTAGAAAAAAAATTGTATTTTGGCTATTCCTATTTATATGCGCCTAGAGGATATGTTATCGATTTTAATAATTATAAAACACTATCCTTTTTTACTGAGAAAATAAAAAAATATGCTCAAAAAAGAAAAGCTTTATTTGTTAAGATTGACCCTGATATTAAATATCATCAAATTGATATTGAAGGCAATAAAATAAAAAAGGGCTTTAATAATTATCAAACATTTGCTGATTTAACCCAATTAGGTTATAAGCATAAAGGTTTTAATAAAAATTTTGAAAGTAGTCAACCAAGATATACATTTAGAATTGATTTTAATGATTCGTTTGAAAATATTTCAGCTCGTTTTTCAACTACCACGAAACAAAGGATTAAGAAAGCTAAAGAATATGGAATAGAAGTATATATTGGTGATGAATCAGATATTGATTCCTTTTATCAATTGGTTTTAGATGTTGAGAAAAGAAAAAATCTCTTTCAACATTCTTATAAATATTATTATGAGTTTTATAATATTTTAAAAAAAAATGATAATGTTAAATTATTTATAGCTAAAGCATACCCTTCAAAAATAGTAGCTATTTTAAAAAATAAAGAAAAAACATTAAGAAAAGAAATAAAAGAATTAGAACAAAAAAAAGGAAGAAAGATAATAAACGAAAAAAAGCAATTATTAAAACAGTTAAATAAATTAAATGAAGATCTTATTTTATTTACACATTATAAAAATAAATACCCGGAAGGTGTAGTTATTAGTGCTCATATGATTGTTTTTTATGGCGATAAAGGTTGGGTATTATATGCTGGTAATCATCATGATTTAACTGAGACTTTTGCTAACTATTTAGTGTATGAAACGCATATAAAGTATGCTCATGAAAACGGTTATAAGATTTATGATCAGTTTGGGTCAGTAGGGGATTTATCTAAACATAATCCCTCAATAGGGTTATATGAATTTAAGAAAAAATTTGGCGGAGAATTTATTGAATTTATCGGTGAATTTGATTTGATAATAAATAAATATTTATATTTTATATTTATTTATTTAATTCCTTTATACCGAAAAGTAGTTAGGTTTATTTTAAGAATAAGGAGACCTAAGAAATGAAATTTAAAGAAACAGATTTTATACCAGTCTTATTAGGTGGTGATATCAGTAATTATAGCGTGGCTAGATCATTTTATGAGCGCTATCAAATTAAGTCAATTATAGTAGGAAAGCGCCCTATATATCCGACTATATATACCAAATTGGTTAGGGGTTTTTATGATGAGAATTTAGAAGAAAAAAAAGTTTTTCTAAGAATGATGAAAGAGATTGATGAGAAGTATCCAACTAAGAAGAAAATATTGTTAGGTAATATCGATGGTTATGTAAGAATAATTATTGAAAATAAAGAGTCATTATCTAAAAAATTTATTGTCCCTTTTATTGATAAAGAATTGTTTGATAAATTAGTCATTAAAGAAGATTTTTATAACATTTGTCAAGAACATGGTTTGGATTATCCAAAAACATATCTTTTTAAATGTAGTGAAAAAGCAACCTGTAATATTGATCTCCCTTTTTTTTATCCTGTTTTTGTAAAACCTTCTAATACGGTTATTTATTCACAGTATCATTTTGAAGGAAAACAAAAGGGTTATTTTATTAATAATAAAAAAGAGTTAGAAAAAACTCTAAAAGTAATTTGTTCTTCAGGTTATAACGATTCATTAATCATCCAAGAATATATTCCTGGTGAAGACTCAAATATGAGAGTTGTAACATGCTATGTTAATCAGCAGCATCAAGTAAAAGGAATATCGATGGGTCACATTATTTTAGAAGATCACTCGCCAATGTTAGTGGGAAATTATACCGCTATTATGGGTGATTATAATAAACAATTAACCGAAACAATAATTACGTTTTTAGAAAAAATAAAATATAAAGGAATTTGTCACTTTGATATTAAGTATGACGAAAGAGATAAGAAATATAAATTTTTAGAGATGAATATTAGGCAAGGGCGAAACAATTATTATACTACCCTTTGTGGATTAAATTTAGCAGAGTATTTAGTAGATGATTATATCTATAATAACAAAGATAAAAAAATTAATATTACTAACGAAAAATATATCTGTAGTATTGTTCCCAAGTATATATTAATGAAATATGTAAGTAATAAAAATTTAAAAAAGAAGATAAAAACCGCTATTAAAGAAAAAAAATGGATTAGACCATTACTGATGAAAGGTGATTATAATTTTTCTAGAATAATTCAACATTTAAAAGCTGATATTAAAAGTATCAGTAATTATCAAAAATATTATTGATAAGTTAAAAAAAAATTAGGGGGGGGAACAAGTGTTGGAAACGTATAACAAACCAATAATTGGTATAGTTGGTAGGCCTGACATAACCGGTAATGATGAAGAAGTAATAGGTGTTTATGAACATTACCGAAAAGCAGTCATAAAAAAGGGAGGTATACCAATCCTTTTATTACCTAATCAAAACTTAATATATGAAACAACAAAGCCAAGGGAGATGCCTAAATTAACCATTGACGAAAAAGAGGATTTAATTAAGGTCATTAATATGTGTGATGGATTAATCATGCAAGGAGGTTCTAAATGGTATGAATATGATGAGTTTATTTGTAATTATGCCATTGATATGGATATACCTTTATTAGCAACATGCTTAGGGATGCAGATAATGGGAAAAGTTGATAATGACCGAAATAACATAGATGATTATGCAACATTTGAAAATGATACTACCATAGACCATTTTCAAAAAGGAATAAAATATGTTCATCAAATAAAAATAGAAGAAAATACTCTCTTGAGTTTGATTATAGATGAACTACATATTGATGTAAATAGTAAACATAATCGGCATATTAAAAAATGTAATTCTTTTAAAGTTGCCGCAGTAGCATCTGATGGCATAATAGAGGCTATTGAATATCCTTGGAAAAAATTTATTTTAGGTGTTCAGTGGCATCCTGAAAAAATGATAGATTATGATGAAAAGGCCGATAAGATATTTTCTAAATTTATAAAAGAGGCGAGTAGACAATTAAATTTAGAAAATATAAGAAATTAAAAATAACTCATAAATATTAATATCTGTAAAGAATTATAAGTATTTTTTTTAGATTTTTAATCATAATATTGATGAGGCGATCATATGGATAAAAAGAGATATAAGGATTTAGTTTCAGTATATACTCCAAAAGAAAATAAGTTGTATAATATAATGAAATCCTTTTTGATAGGTGGATTTTTGGGTATTATAGGTCAATTTTTGATTGATTTATATATCACTTATTTTGACGTTCCTAATAAGGAAGCAGGAACATATATGATAATAACGTTAATATTTATTGGTAGTTTATTTACGGCAATCGGTTTTTTTGATAAGGCCGTTAGTTTTGCTAAAGCGGGGTTAATTGTACCTATTACGGGGTTTGCGCATGCGATGACCAGTTCTGCTTTAGAGTATAAAAGAGAGGGTTTTGTTACTGGCATAGGATCTAATATTTTTAAATTATCAGGAAGTGTTATTTTATATGGCGTAGTATCGGCATATGTTTTTGGGATAATAAGATTTATTTTTTTAGGGGGTTAAATATGACTATAAAATTTAATAATGTTTTTGTTAAAGCTGCTAGTACAGTTAGTGGTCCATATGAAAAGAATGGACCTTTGAATCACTTCTTTGATAAAAGTTATAATGATTTATACTTTAATCAAAAAACTTGGGAACAGGCCGAAATGAAAATATTAGCTGCTAGTGTTGATATTTTATTAAATAAAGTTAATATGGAAAAGAAAGATGTTGATTTATTTATTTCGGGCGATTTATTAAATCAAATAGTTTCTTCAAATTTTGTAGCATCCTATATAGGAATTCCTTTTTTAGGTCTATATGGAGCTTGTTCTGTATCTTGTGAAGGTCTAATTGTTGGATCTTGTCTAGTTAATAATAAACAAATTAATAATTGTATTTGTTCGGTTAGTTCTCATACCGCAGCAGCAGAAAAACAATTTCGTAATCCGATTGAATATGGGGCTCCTAGACCTAAAACATCCACTTTTACGGCAACAGGAGCAGGAAGCGTTTATTTATCAAGTGAGCTAAGTGATATAAAAATAGAGAGTGGAACGATTGGAAAAGTAGTTGATTTGGGAATTAAGGATGCTTTTAACATGGGAGCAGCTATGGCGCCAGCCGCCGCTGATACCATTTATCGCCATTTAACTGATTTTAAAAGGGAACCCGGGTATTATGATTTAATATTAACGGGTGATTTAGGAATATATGGTAAAAAATTTTTAATAGATTATTTAAAAACGGAGTATGGATTTGATATAAGTAAAAATTATGATGATTGTGGAACGATGTTATATAATATCGGTGAGCAACCAGTCTTTGCTGGCGCTAGTGGGCCGGCTTCTAGTGCCTTAGTGACTTATGGTTATATTTTTAATAAGATGAAAAAAAGGGAGTTACATAGAGTTTTATTAGTTGCTACGGGAGCATTAATGTCACAAACAACGGTTAATCAAAAATTATCAATTCCAGGGGTCGCCCACGCTGTTAGTTTTGAGGTGGTAGGATGATTTATGTTAATGCTTTTATCTTTTCAGGCGTAGTATGTGTTATAGGTCAAATAATATTAGATAATACTAGATGGACTCCTGGTCATGTTACATCACTTTTTGTAGTATCAGGAGCTTTATTAGATGTTTTTGCCATATATGATAAATTTGTAATTTGGGCTGGTGGAGGAGCTTTGGTTCCTATAACTAGTTTTGGACATCTGCTTATACATGGAGCGTTAGAGAAAGCTGAAGAATTTAGTCTTTTAGGATTAAGCATGGGAATGTTTGATTTAACTGCCTCAGGCATTATATCCGCTATTATCATAGCGTTTGTTCTAGCAATTATATTTAAACCCAAACATTAGCGATAATCGCTTTTTTTGTTGAAGAAAAAGGGTATTCATGATAAAATATAAATAGGTGAAAATATGAGATGGAATATGATAAAAATATTAGTTGATGCTATGCATCAAGAAATATTTAAAACCAAAGAACAAACAAGTTTTAATGATGAAGAAAAATCTTTTTATATATATAAATATTTAGTTGAAAACATAAAGTATGATTATAAATTATTAAAAGATAGGGAACAAAATGCTTTAACTAAGGAAATAAGAAATAAAAAAGCTGTAAACAATTATGATGAAATTATGAATGTTTTTACTAATAAAAAAGGCATATGTTCATCTATTTCACAAGTTTATAAACTTTTATTAGAAAAAAGCAATATTGAATCTAAGGCCATAATTTGCAATGATGGTAATTTGGTTAAGCATCAATTAAACTTAGTCAAAAGGAACAATGCTTGGACTTTTGATGATGTTACTAGAGGTATAATCTATAAAAATGAAGGTCTTGAAAACTTTAATTATAATTATGAAAGATGTCCAATTATTAATCAAACAATACTTGGTGTTCTTCCTGAAGATTATTATGACGCTGTATTAGGAAGAGAAGAAAAAAGAATGCCAGAACCTTTTAATGAGTTTTCTTTATACAATTTACCTTTAGGTGTTATTAATAAAGAAAAGAGTAATAATAATTTTTCAAAATAAATTAGGATGTGTGTTATGGAATATAAAGTTAAAATAAATGAGTTTGAAGGACCATTAGATTTATTACTACATTTGATAAAAGATGCTAATATTGATATTTATGATATTAAATTAGAAGAAATAACGAAGCAATATTTAAATTATATTAAAGCGATGGAAACCTTAAATTTATCAATTGCTAGTGAATATTTAGTTATGGCGGCGGAGCTTATTGAATTAAAATCAAAGTCTCTTTTACCTAATAATAAGAATGATGATAATGATGAGTTTGAAGAAGATCCAAGGGAAGTTTTAATTAGAAAATTAATTGATTATAAAAAATATAAGGAGTTAACTTCTTATTTCAAGGAATTAGAAAGTACCCGTAAATTTATTTATACTAAGACACCCTCTAATATAAGTGAGTTTAGTAATAAAACCGCTATTAAGAATGATAATAATACTTCCGTAGATGATTTGTTATTAGCGTTCAAGAAATTTGTTGAACGCAAAAATTATGAAAAGCCATTAAACACTACGGTTACTTATAAAGAGTTTTCAGTAAGTGAAAGAACTAGCGCTATAAGAAAAATGTTAACTGATAATAAGCGTATTTATTTTGAAGATTTATTTGAAAATGGGAATAAACCTTTTATTATTGTTACCTTTTTAGCCATCTTAGAATTAGCTAATAAGGAAGAGATTGTAATCAAACAAAAAGAACTTTTTGATAAAATATATATAGAATTAAGAGGATGTGCATAAAATGAATTTAAATGCTGTTTTAGAAGGTCTTTTATTTGTAGTAGGGGATGACGGATTAACTTTAGAACAAATAGAAGAAATTTTAGTTGTTAGTGCTGAAGAAGCTAAAAGCATATTGCTTAATTTAAAGCAAAAATATGAAGATGATAATAGAGGAATTAGAATAAATTATTTAGGAAATACTTTTAAATTAACGACTAAAGAAGAACATAGAGAATATTATCAAAGATTAATTTCTAGTGATAAAAACAATCCTTTATCGCAATCAGCGCTTGAAATTTTAGCCATCATAGTGTATAATGAGCCTGTTACTAGAATGCAAGTTGATGAGTTAAGAGGCGTTAGTAGCGGTCAAATGATTAGAAAATTAGTTGCTAAAGGTTTAGTTAAAGAAATAGGACGTTCGGAATTACCTGGAAGACCGATTCTTTATAAGACAACTAATGAATTTTTAGATTATTTTGGTTTGTCATCAAAGGAAGAACTTCCTAAACTTGATATTTTTAGTGAAGAATCTATTGAAGAAACGGATTTGTTTCTATCAAAGTATCAGGAAGAAAATTAATTTTTCTTTTATCTTGCCAGTGTGGCGGAATTGGTAGACGCGCCAGACTCAAAATCTGGTGTTGGTAACATCGTGTCGGTTCAAGTCCGACCACTGGCACCAATTTATAAACATTTAAAGGAGATATAATATGAAGAAGTTAAAAATATTCATTTTAATTATTACTATATTTTTTATAACTGCTTGTGGTAATATTTATTCAAAATTAGAAAAAGAATTAAACGAAAAAACGGCTTTATATTATGAAACTTTTTCAAAAGGAAAAATTTTAGGAGTTAATAATTATAAAATATCATTAGAAGCGATGGAAAATAACGGTTATAATATAGAAAACTTTATTGATAATAATTGTAGTAAAGAATCTTATGGTTTAGTTATTTTAGATTTAGATGAAACTGGTGCCCCGATAGGCGATTACATCATAGAAACCTTTTTAATTTGTGATGATTATAAATCTGAAGCATTAAAGTAATATATTTAATCTTTAAAAAGTATTGCCAAAGCTAGTATATTTTGGTATATTATTAGTGCTTCTTTTTTTATGGCGATGTAGCTCAGCTGGCTAGAGCGTTCGGCTCATACCCGAAAGGTCGGGAGTTCAAGTCTCCCCGTCGCTACCAATAATGGTTGAAATGGCT
>SKGN01000027.1 GCA_007117415.1 Bacilli bacterium
CTTGTTATATCACCATCTATATCATCTATTGCAGTAGCTCCTGCATCAATATATGTGTCTCCAAGACTAATATATACTGGATTATCTCCCAACATAGTAATAATTGGCGGGGTTGTATCAAGAGGGATATAAGGTTCTGGACATTCATTATCTTCAAAACAATAAATTAACAAATTATTAGCGTCCTTCATTACTAATACTCTTTTAGATAAATCTAAAGGCTCATTAGTTCTTGGATCAATTAAATCTGATTTTAACATTTCTTCATTTATTAACTCCTCTAGAGTTATCTCATAAACACCTGTTGTGTTAATAACACTTTCAATTGCCTGTCTATCTCTAAAAACATATAATTCAGCACTTTGTTCAAGCATTAATACAAGATTCTCATAAGACTTCTCTTTTGAACTTTCCATCAATGTAAAAATACTTGTTAAAGATACTGTTAATAAAACTCCTAAAACAACAATAATGGCTAGCACTTCCGCTAAAGTAAATCCATCCCTTTTTAACTTCATTTACATCATTCCTTTTAATATTATTAATTAAACTATTCTATTCCGTTTTTACACATCGAATTGAGAATCCATTATCTTTAAGATAATCATATTGATTAATAGCTGAAAAACTTGATGCTGTATAAGCGGCCCATGCCCAAGAAGCAGCCTGTGAAGATGTCCACCAGACACTACTTGAACCAACGCTTATAAGAGAACCCGAGGAATCACGATAACCAGCTGGTAAGGCGGTAAATCCACTACTATTAGTCCCGTCCCAATAAATATTATCTTTTATCTCCGTTCCTGGATTAGGGGCTAAATGATTAGTTAAATCATGCCATTCATTACTAGTAGGTATATACCAGCCATTAGGACATAAACCTTGGGACCCTTCAGTGGTAATCTCGTTCATAGCTGCTTCCCATTGATATAATACTTGCGTTTCTTCCCAATCATTATAACTTCCTTGATTAGCTCCCTCTCCTGATCCGTGAGTAGCGCAAGCATTAAGAGGAGAACTACTGTTCCAATCATTACTCAAACAACCATTTCCTGTAAACCTTAAATTTTCTTGCATCCAACACTTATCATCTATCTCAATAGTTGAATATTCTTCTCCATCTCTACTATCAATAAAAGTTGTACCACATTCAAAGGGAAGTATATAAGGTTCTGGACATTCATTATCTTCAAAACAATAAATTAACAAATTACTAGTATCTTTCATTACTAATACGTTTTTACTTAAATTAATAAATTGATTAGTTCTGGGATCTAATAAATCATCCTTTATAATATCAGCGTTAATCAACTCTATTAAAGACACCTCATAAACACCTTGGTTATTAACAACATTTTTAACCCCTTCTATGTCTTGCTGTATATATAATTCTGCTCCTTGTTCAATTATAGATATCAAGGTTTGATAGGCTTTTTCTTTTGAATTAGCAAGTAAATTAAAAATACTAGTTACAACCACAGTTATTATTACTCCTAATATTATAACAACGGCTAAAACTTCAATTAAGGTAAATCCTTTTCTCATCTAACTACCTCTTTTACTATTTTACTACTCTTTAATTATATCACAAAAATACTTAAATTTAGAAAAGAAAAAAAAAAAAGAATCCTAGTTTCTAGCATCCTTCTTCACTTAAATGATTACTTAATAAATTAAATTTAAAGCCACGTCTTTTAAAAAACTGAATTAATTTTAAAAGTTCTCCTTTAGTGTTATTATTTACATCAAAAACAATAATACTTCCCTTTTCAATTTTATTTTTAACTGACGAAAAAGAATTGCTGTAATTAATTACTATATTCGATTTAACCGTATGCATTTTATTTTCCGTACAAATATCTAATACTTCTTGATTTTCTTTTAAAACTAAACAATAATTAGATTTATTATTAGATATATTATCAATAACATTATTAGTCCATCTTATTAAATCTTTATCATAATTATTACTATAGCCTAAATTATATAACTCATGTTGCTCATTTATTAATTGATATATTATATTAACATTATCTTCAATGTCCTTTCCATCAATAAAAAAGGAGGCTTTAATATCTTTTTCTTTTAGTATAAATAACAACTCTTGCAAATGATTAATGGTATTGATTTTAAACACTAATGCCAAGACATTCGTGTTGGAGTTACCCTTTACAATATATTTATCATAAATATTATTTAACGAAATGTCTGGTTTAATCTCTTTATACTCAATCATATTTGAATTGTAAGTACCAATTTTTTTCATATTAGAGTAACTTTTTTTTATATCAACCATGCATCCATTAATACCTGGAATAATGTTTATATTCTCAACCAAAGCATTCGTTGGTTTAATATTATATATATCTTCAAATTCTATAATCTTTATCATAATAGGATCTTGATTTTTAACAACCGTAACAACTTTATCGGTATAAAAAAAACTAAATAAACAAAGCACTATAACTCCTAATGTTTTTAGGCCCTTTTCAAACATGTAATCACCCATTAAATTATATGAAAATCTTTTTACAATATTAAAGAAAGATATAATAAAGACGTTTAAAATTAAACGTCTTTATTTAAAATCATATAAGTTTAATAAACGTCTATATATCCCTGGTTCAATAATTTCTATCGTATTAATAGTAATTTCCAAAGATTTTTTATATTCTCCTTTAATAAAACACATTTCAGCTTTGTTTAAACCATCCTCAATAATATTTTTACTGCTTCTATGTCTATTTCCATAAACAATAGCCATTTCTGCCAACTGAATCGTTTTTATCATCTCATTAGTTGTATTATATAATTTAAACGCTAAATCTCTAGCTGTATCCACCCTTGTGTTTAAAGTTTCAATATTAATCGGTTTCTTTTCTAATTCTTTCGTTATTTCTTTTACAGCAGCTAAAGCTTCTTTTAACTCCACAAAATAATTATTAGGAATAACCGGAATCTTGTAATCTCTGATTTTATATTTAGATCTTTTTAACATATCGTTAATATTATTAAGTTGCTCACGAGCTCTCTTTTCATCATCTTTCATATTACCAATCGCTTCAATAATCATTTCTAACTCTTCTTCAACATTAATCAATCGATTTTGTAATATATCTAGTTCTTTGTTTAATTTAGAATATGGGAAACTTTTCGTTTTAGTAGTATCATATAATGATTTAAAATCCTTATTTAATAAATTGAGTTCCTTATTAATATTATCGATTGATTGAATATCTTGTTCAGCAACATTATAATTATATTTAGTTTCATCTATTTGATTGTATATTTCATTAATAATATCATTAAGTTTAATCATTTTAGTTTTAAACTCTATTACCGACTCTTCATAAACTTTTCTGACCATTTTTTCTCTTTCAAAATCATTATATAAATTATCAAAGTAATCAGAAAAGGTCTTAATTTCAAATGAAACTTCGGCTAAATTTAAAACTTTAACCCGATCTAAAATATCTTTTATCTTTTTTTCTATTTCTTCTATATTATATTCAATATTTAAATAATCAAGTTGAAATCCTTTTTCAGTCATATTATTATATATATCATTAATATCTTTTATTTTTTTAGGAATTAAAGACTCAATTGCAATTACTATTGAGGGCATCTCTTTTACAACAATTTCCATATGTTTTATCATATCGTCTAAGGCTTTTACAATATGACTAACTTCATCATAATCATTATTTTCCATAGCCATTTCAAATTCAGCAAACCTTTTTTCTATGTTTTCAAATTGTAATTCAACTGATACAACCGCAAAACCATAATCTTCTTTATTATTAATAAATGATTGAAGTAGTTCCCGATAAGTTATCTTTAAATTAGTAACAATGTTTCTATTCTTCTCTTCACTTAATGTGATTTCTTGAATTTCCTTTAGTAATATTTCCGTTTTCGTTTTAACTTCATATAAATTAATTTCAATATAAGCTATTTTACTTAAAAGATCTTTATATTTCTTCCCCTCCAGTAAAAAATCAGCTTCTAGTAACATATCATTAACATTAGAAAGAGATTCATTCTTAATGGTATCAAACCGATTACGCCATCCTTTATATTTTTCTTCTGTTTTTTCATTCTTTATTAATGTTTCTACTTTCGATAATTCACTCATAATAGGAGCGCTGATAACTTTATTTTTAGCTAATTCTAAACTATCTAATTGTTTTTTTAATTTTCGATATTGAGATAATCCAATTATATTTAAAACAACAATAATTAAAATTACTGCTATTAAAAAATAGGTTATTATTTCTAAAACAAATCCATCCATTAATTATCACCATCTCTATCTTCAATAGTATTTTATCATATTATGCTTATAAAAAAAAGTATTTTGTTGACTATTATATCATTTAATAATATAATGTTAGTGCTAAACATTTGAGCAGCATTGTCATTAAATTAATAATGTGTTTGTTTACCATTGGTATTATCGGTAACTATTCGGCTGCATAGCGAAGATATTTAAAACAAACACCCTATAATAGAGATGACAAAGTTCAATGTTAGCAAAACATTGAAGGAGGAAGAAAATGTTAATAGGACCTGTTTACAAAAAAAGTCGTCGTGTTGGTTTTTCGATTTTAGAAACCGGAAAAGAATTGTTAAAAAAACCATATGGACCAGGACAACACGGTAATAGTAGAAAACGTAAATTATCAAACTATGGAATTCAATTAACGGAAAAACAAAAAGTAAGATTTATGTATGGCTTAAATGAACGTCAATTGAAAAAAACCTTTATTGAAGCCGGTAAAATGAAAGGCATCCATGGTGAAGATTTTTTAAAATTACTAGAAAGCAGACTAGACAATGTTGTCTATCGTATGGGGTTGGCTAACACTAGAAAAGGCGCTAGACAAATCGTCAATCACGGTCATATCAAGGTTAATGGTAAAAAAGTAGATATTCCATCATTTAAATTAAAACCAAGTGATACAATAATCATAAACGAATCATCTAAAGATCATCCCGCTATCTTAGAAGCATTAGAAAAAACAACTACTAGAGTTTCATATGTATCGTTTGATTTAAACAAGATGGAAGGAACTTTTATAAGATATCCAGAAAGAAATGAATTAAATGCGGATATTAATGAATCATTAATCGTTGAATTTTATAGCCGATAAAAAAATGTGTTTTTACACATTTTTTTTATTTTCTTTTATTTATTAAATATAAAAAGACACCGACAATTATAACATTCCCTAACGAATGATATAATTGCTTTTTAGAATTTAAATCATTATTTTGGTTAGTTAACTTATAATTATTATAAGCATTTTTACAATAATCTTCTTTTTCTTCTGAAACTTTTTGACAATACTCCAATTCATACTCATCATAACTTAAAACAGGTTCTTTTATCATCAAATTAATAAAACTACTATAAAAAATAAATACCGCACTTACTAACCAGACAACTAATATTAAATTGGCTATACGATGAATTAAATCTTTTTCTTTGCTAAATAAATTCATTATTTTACCTCTTTCTTCTTTTTATTTAACATATATAAAGCACCCGATACAATAAGAACGCTTCCAAGTGAATTAAAAATTATCTTTTTTCTAGTACTTATATCGGTCTTAGAATATCTTAAATAATCTTGATATTGGCGTTTACAAAATTCTTCATCTAAATCTTCTTTATACATATAGTAACAATTTACGGTTTCATAATCTTCAAAATCCAAAAAAGATTCTGTGAAAAAATTATTAACGACATTTACATAAAAAACAGTAATTGAAATTATTAACCATAATAATAAAACTAAATTAGCTATACGATGAATTAAATCTTTTTCTTTATTAAATAAATTCATAACTTTCTCCTTTATATAAGAATATAATTATATTTCAAATTTTATTAAAAAATAATGTTTTTTCCCCTTTCTAATAACAACATACTTATTATCAATAGCATTTTCTCTGTTAATTATAGTATCTAAATCAGTTGTTTTTTCACCATTAATCATAATAGCACCGCCCATTATTAATTGTCTCGCTTCTCTTTTACTTAGGACGATATTAGAGTCAACTAATAAATCAACCATCACTTTAGCTTCTTTTATAACGGTTGTAGAAACATCTTTTAATGCATTCTCTATTTCCTTACTAGATAATTCTTTTATATTACCATTAAATAAACATTCCGTTATTCTTAAAGCGTTGTTATATTCAACCTCTCCATGAATAAATGACACTACCTCCTTACTTAATGTTTTAGCCGCTAATCTTTTTTCTGGTTCGTTTTTGATACTTTCTGCTAAAATATCTATCTCTTTTTTACCAAGTAAAGTTAAACTTTTCAAATAATTAATCACATCATCATCGCTACTATTTATAAGGAATTGATACAATTCATAAGGCGACGTTTTTTCTTTATCTAACCATAAAGCCCCTGTTTCACTTTTCCCAAACTTACCACCATCACTCTTAGTTAGTAATGGTGAACTTATTCCTAAAACATCTTTATTATTCCCTTCAGTTTTTCTAATTAACTCTAACCCCGCTGTAATATTACCCCATTGATCAGAACCACCAAATTGTAACTGACAATTATATTTTTTATATAAAGTTAAAAAATCAATTGACTGAATTAACATATAAGAAAATTCGGTATAAGATATTCCTGTTTCTAATCTTGAGGCTATTGTATCTTTTGCTAACATATAATTAATATTAAAATTTTTACCATAATCACGCAAAAACTCAATAATACTAATATTAGAAATCCAATCATAATTATTAACCATAATAGCGCCATTATCGCCCTCAAAATCAACAAATTTTGATAGTTGTTCTTTGATTTTTTCAGCGTTTTTTAAAGATTCATCCAAGGTTAATAATTTTCGTTCTCCTGTTTGTTTAGGATCACCTATTAATCCCGTAGCCCCCCCTACTAGTACAATTGGTTTATGCCCATATTTTTGTAACAAGCAAATCCTTATCACTTGAACAAAATTACCAATAGTAAGTGATGCAGTCGTGGGATCAAAACCACAATAAAAAGATATTTGTTTGTTATTTAATAAATTCTCCGCTAATTCCTCATTACTAACATCTTTTATCATGCCTCGCCATTTTAACTCATCATATAATTTCATAATATCCTCCTCTTATAAAAAAACATCCTTAAACAATATAAGGACGTGATTACGCGGTACCACCTTAATTCATAATTATAATAATTATGCACTCAAATCTTTAACGCTGATAACGATTTGACTCTGAATATGTATTTCATTATCTTATTATCTTAGTTTTCACCAACCACTAAGTCTCTATATTAATAATATAATTACTTGTTATTCTTCTCTGTCAAATAATATATTTATAGTATATTACATTTAATTATGATAGTCAAACAAATTTGTTTTTCTTTCTTTCTAAAAAATTAGAAACTATTTATTAGTTTCTAATTTTTTAATAACTTCTTGAGTAGCTTCTACTACTTTTTCTAATACATCTTTAGCCGCTTCTTGTAAAATTGGCGTCCCTTTTTCTTTAGCTAAATCAAATAACTCTTGCGATTTATTTTTAAGTTCCTTAGCTTTATCCTTAGCAATATTTAAGACTTTTTCTTTATCTAAATCTTCTAATTCATCCTGAATTTCTTCTATTTTCATATCAAATTTTGCTTTTAAATCTTCAAAATCGATTTTTTTTACTTGTTCCATAAGTTCATCAATTTTTCTTTTTAATACCCTTCTCGTGTCACTGCCTTTGGCTGGTGCAAATAAAACACCTAATCCTGCTCCAACTAAAGCCCCTAATAAAAATTTACTTTTTCTTTTCTTTTCCTTACCCATTATTTTCTTCCTCCTTTTTCTTATTATATTTCTTTTTAAATACTTTTAGGATAAATTTATTTAAATTTTCAATCATTTTATCAGTTAGTACTGACAAACCATCGGTAACTTTATCAATAATATCAAAAATATTATTCAAGGATTTTACTTTATAATCAACATCTTTTATTATTTCCTCAACGCTGTTCATTATTTTTATTACTTTTATACCTAACACAATAAGAACTATTAATAAGATAATCCCTAAAAGATTAATTATAATTGGAAGGGAACCAACAACATCTATCATAATATCAACTCCTATTCTATATTTTCTTTTGTTTCTTCATCATACATACTATCTACTAATTTATAAAAATCTTGTTCGTCTGTACTTTCTAATAATTCATCAATAGATTTCATTTTTACTTCATCAGGCATTTTATAATCACTTTTATACTCAAGATCTTCATTTTCTTTTGTCTCTTCAAATTCTAATTTTTGTTCTTCCTCTAAATCCTTAAATAAATCAATACTTTCTTTTTCTTCAATCGCTACCACTTTTTCTTCATTTACAACTGATGATTTTTCTTGATTTCTTTTTTCTTCTCTCCCATAAGCTTTTCCTATAACTTTATCGATATCAACCGTTTCGTCATTATCATAAAGATTAAAAAAATTATCATCTCTTTCCACCTTGTTATCTTTATTATAATTTTCACCTAAAACACCATATATCGGTGAAATTATAGGCGAAGGAGAAAACTTTTGCTTTTCAAAATCTTGTGGTTTTTTATCCTTAATCTTAGTATTTTCAAAATCGAGCACATTAATACCCTTATTTTTCTTTTTTTCAGAAGAAAAGTCATCATCTTCAAAGATAATAGGAAATTTAAAAGTGGATTCAGATTTAAACAATTCTCTTTCACTTACAATATCATCCACGTTATCGACTGCTTCTACTGGTTTATCATCTTTTTTTTCTTTTTTCAGTGGTTGATTTTTTTTGTTTTCAACCCTATTCTTTTCTTCCGTTATTTTAGATAATTCCTCTTTAGAAACTTCTACCTCTTCCTCATCATAAAAGAAGTTTTTTACCTTATCGAAAAGTTTCATAAAACACCTCTATTCTATAATAATCCATTCGTTAAATAATACATCTTCCTCGGGTTCCTCATATATATCGTACTCGTTAATGTAATCTAAAAAATTACCTTCTTTTCTTTTAGGTTCAAAAATATTAAACTTTTCCTCTTTATAGTCTAATAAATCCTCATCAAACATAATTTTAATAACATTATAGTTATATTTAATCGATGATAAAATATAACTCATATTAATAAGGGTCTCTTCAATATTATTTTTATCTACGTATGCTTCAATCTTAGCATAATTATACATCATTTCAATAAAATATTTGTCATTTATTTGATTAATCTCAACATAACCACCATTATTATAAGTTAGTTCTAAAGATAAATAAGCCTCATCATTAATTGTATATTTTTCTTTTCGATTATAAAAATAACTAGTGATATCAATATACATATAATAAACCGCTTTATTAGCAAATAACTTTTCATTATATTTTTTATAATCTAATACTCGTACCCCTCTAGGTAAATAATATTTATAGCCTTTTGAAACACGGTTATATAAATTTAAATCATTTAATAAAATTTGATCTATAACAGTTTCTATTTTATTAGAGTCTATTTTCATTATACTACAACCAGTTAAAGAGGTAATAATTAATATCAATACCAAAACCTTATGCATGTATTCACCTACTCTTTTTATATTATATCACGTAAATAATCTTAGATAAAGTATATAATTACATTTTTTGCTTATATGCCTTTAAATAATATATATTCTTTCCTTGTTTGATAAATTTTTCTTCATATTCAGTAGTAATAACATTTGCCTTTTTATGATGTAAATCTAAGGAAATTTCATTAAATTTATAATTAGATTCCGTTAAGGACACTAATGAATATTCAAATAATTGACGATTATCCGTTTTCATATAGATTTCTTTTTCATCATTAAATAAATCTTCATATTTTAACAAAAACGAATCACTAGTTAATCTTCGCTTAGCATGTTTTTCTTTAGGCCAGGGATCAGAAAAATTTAAATATATTCGCTTTATTTCTTTTTCGAAGATAGTATTTATTGATAATGCATCGATACATACAAAATATAAATTATTAATTTTACTATCTATCTTTTTAACTGCTTTAGATAAAACACTATCATATTTTTCAATTCCAATAAAATTAATATTAGGGTATCTTAAAGCATTATCCAAAATAAACTTTCCTTTACCCATTCCAATTTCAATATGAATCGGATTGTTATTCTTAAACAATGTATTCCACTGCCCTTTATATTTAGAGGGCTCATTTATTACATATGGACAATCAGCTAATATTTGATGAGCATTTTTTACTTTTCTAAGACGCATTTAAATCACCTAACTATATTATACAATAGCCTAAACAAAAAATAAACAAAAGCATATATTAATTTAAAAGATAATAAAGGAGGAAAATATGCAATCTGAAAGAATTGGCATGTGTTGTCCTGGATATATGGGACCACCCATGCCTGGCGCACCAGGTCAAATGATGCCAGGAATGGCACCTATACCTGAAATGCCCGGTTTCACACCCACCCCAGGAGCACCCAGTACACCTGGAGCTCACGTTAATAATGCCTTGGAAAATAGACTATCAACATTAGAAAGACAATTAAGGAGATTAGAAAGCAAAGTAAGCAGAATAGAAACGCAATTACAAGGAACTACACCTTTGCCCTCACAACCTTTTCAACAACCACAAGAAGATCAATGGGGATACCCCTATCAAGCTTCTATGCAAATGATGTAATAAAAAAATAGACACAATCATGTGTCTATTTTTATTTCTTAATTAACGTTTTTTCTTTTGGTTGGTAATCCTTTAATATTGGTTGTATTTGCTTGGTCTCTAACGCTTTTTCAATAGTTGGAATTAATAATTCATAATGTGCAACTAAAGAATTGATTTTCTTTTCATAATTATCTTGACCAAAAGGAATGAAATAAATATTTTTACTATTAATTAATTTCATTATATTTTGCCCATTTAATCCTAGCCCGTCATTGGTAGCAATTCCTATTACAATTGGTTTATCATTCCTCAAAGTTGCTTTAGCAACCATATTTACAGGATTATCAGTTATTCCATTAGCTAATTTAGCAATAAAATTTCCTGTTGCCGGTGCAATTACTAATATATCTAACGGTTCTTTAGGCCCAAATCTCTCGCACTCTATCAAATCATGATAAATTTCTTTATTGGTTATTTTTTCAATTGCGGCTTTAAAATCCTTTCCCTTTCCAAATCTAGTATCACTCTTAATGATAGCGGGCGAAACAATGGGTATTACCTCATGTCCCATTTTTACCAATTTATCCATTTGTACTAAAACTTCATTAACCGTACAAAAAGATGACGTAATTGCAAAACCTATTTTTGCCATTTTTGACCTCCAATCTTCATACTTATCTTTTTACTTAAAATTTTTCCAGCTGTTTTAGGAGCAACAATAGATGGGATACCTAATAATAATTTATTTCTTAATTTTAATTTCTCAGCATATTCAAAATCAACACCATGAGGATGAGACGCTATATCTAAAATATAACAATCTTTTTTTATTTGGTTTAAACACTCCTGATTTAATATTAAATCAGGAGCAGTATTGACAATAATATCACTATTATTTAATACTTCTTTCATCATTATGAAATCATTTGTATAAAGTACTGCTTTTTGTTTTTTATTTAATATATCATAATCATCCTTTAGAATGATTCCTATGGTCACGTTAGCCCCTAACACTTCTAAAATTGATACTAAACGCTTGCCAATATTTCCATATCCAATAACCAATATATCAGCCTCATTGATTGTTTTTTCAGTGTTATATATTAAATCACCAATAATGCCTTCTACGGTAGGAATACTATTTTGCCTAATTACATCTTTTTCTTCCATCAAAGCACATAATTTTCTATCAATTGATTCTAACATTGCATTTAATCTTATAGTTTTAATACCAGTAAATAAAACAACTTTTTCATTTGTTTTATAAAACAAATTGGGAGGAAGAATTATTTTTTCTTTCGCATACTCAGCCGTTATGGAATAATCTTCTCTAACTCCATTAACCGGCAAAATAATAATATTATATTTTGAAATATTTAATTTTTCTAAATTCAAATTCTTTATTTTAGAATCAAACTTTATTTTGTCATAACCTATGACATCAATATCATAGTTATTTTTAGATAAATCTTTAATTATTTCTATTTGTCTTTTATCGCCACCTAAAAACAATATTTTCATCCTTTTCACTCCTAACATTTTATTTTATGAATCAACTTTTAATTTGCTATCATGCCCATTAAGCAAATTAAAACATACACTATTTATGGAGATGATAAAATGTGTGGTATTGTTGGGTGGTTTAACCATCATGAAAATATTTTAAAAACCAAAAAAATATTTAAAAAGATGAACAAGACCCTGAAATATAGAGGCAAGGATGCTACCGGTTATTTTTTTGATAAACATATTATGTTAGGACATCAAAGATTAGCCATTATTGATTTAAAAAAAGGAAATCAACCTATGCACTATAATGGTTATAGTATTGTTTATAACGGAGAATTATATAATACTCAAGAAATAAAAACCCTTCTAGAACAAGATGGATTTTCTTTTGATACTACCTCTGATACAGAAGTTTTATTAAAAGGCTATATTCAATATAAAGAAAAAATACTAGATATTATTGAAGGTATATATGCTTTTGCTATTTATAATAATGGAGAAATATTTTTAGCTAGAGATAGATTAGGAGTAAAGCCTTTGTTTTACACCAAAACGAGTAATCATTTTCTTTTTGCTTCAGAAATTAAAGCCCTTTTAAAAAGCAATATCGTAAAACCCATTATTAATATTAAATCTTTGCATGAACTTTTAGCGTTAGGACCTTCAAAAAGTCCAGGAAGTGCTGTGTTTAAGGATATCCATGAATTAAAACCGGCTCATTATCTTATTTATAAAAAAAATAAATATCTAACCAAACGATATTGGAATGTTAAAAACAAAACCTTTAATGATAGCTTTGATGAATGTAAAGCTAAAATTAGATCATTAGTTGAAAACGCTATTAAAAGACAGATGGTAGCTGATGTTGATATTGCGACTCTTTTAAGTGGAGGTTTAGATTCTAGTATTATTACAGCTATATGCACTGAAGAATTAAAAGCAAAACAACAACAATTAACATCATATTCAATTGATTATAAAGGAAATAATAAATATTTTAAAAAAAATGATTTTCAAGTATCTTTAGATAATGATTATATTTCTAAATTTATTGCAAGATTTAATAACAGCCATAAATATAAAGTTATAAAAAGAAGACAATTAATTAAGTATTTAAAAGCATCTATGATTGCTAGAGATTTACCAGGTATGGCTGATATTGATTCGTCACTACTTTGGTTTAGTAAAAAAATAAGCTCTAAATACAAAGTAATCTTAAGTGGTGAATGTGCTGATGAAATATTTGGCGGTTATCCGTGGTTTTATAATAATGATTTAACTAAAATAAATAATTTCCCTTGGATAAATCATTTGGATATAAGAAATGATTTGCTTAATTATAAAATTAAAAAGAAATTAAATTTAATTAAGTATACCAAAAAGAAATTAGAAAAAACAATGAGAGAGGTTCCAAAAGAAAAAGATGATAAAGAACAAGTATATAAGAACATGTTTTATCTAAATATGATTTGGTTTATACCAACTTTGTTAGAACGAAAAGATAGAATGACAATGAGAACCTCATTAGAGGCTAGAGTTCCTTTTGCCGATCACAAACTTATTGAATATTTATGGAACGTTCCCTGGACCTATAAATATTATAATGAACAAGAAAAAGGATTGTTAAGAGCCGCCTTTAAAGATTTATTACCTAAAGAAATATTAGAAAGAAAAAAAAATCCTTATCCCAAAACACATCATCCTCAATATACAAAAGCCATAAGCAAATTATTATCTAAGCATTTAAAAAATAAACGTTCTATTTTATATAAAATTTTTGATATTGATAAAATTAAAATGTTGATTAACTCTACCGAAGATTACCAAGTACCATGGTTTGGTCAATTAATGACCAAGCCACAATTATTAGCGTATTTATATCAATTTGATTTATGGGCGAAACACTATAAAATTATTCTAGATATATAGTAAGGTTTGTTTTTTAAAAAAATAATAGTATAATTATATCAGGAGTTGTTTTAAATGGAGTATTTTAATATTTTATATAATTATTCTATCAATAATATTTTATTTTTTCTTTTTGCGTATTCTTTTATAGGTTGGAGTATTGAATCTATATATGTTACCCTTAAAAATAAAAAACTAACTAATAGTGGCTTCTTATATGGACCTTTTTGTCCTATATATGGGATAGGTTCCGTCTTATTATTAATATTTTTAAGACCTTTCGCTAATAATCTTATTATAGTATTTGTTCTCTCTTTTTTTATCGCAAGCGTTTGGGAATATATAGCTGGATTTATAATGGAAATAATATTTGGTCTAAAATGGTGGGATTATTCAAAATGTCCTTTAAACATTAATGGTAGAATTTGTTTGATTTATTCATTCTTTTGGGGTTTCCTAGGAATAGCGTTAATTAAATGGGTTCATCCCTTAATTAAAGAATTACTAATAATAATGCCACCACTTGTAATTACAGTTTTTGTTATTTTATTTATTAGTTATTATGTAATTGATTCTGTTTTTTCCTCAATGAAAGCACTAAAATTAAAAGAACTACTTAATAAAAAACATAAATCACTATTAGATTATGTCAACAAAAGAGTAGTCAAAAATAAATAAAGCGGTTAACTTAATAAAGTTAACCGTTTTATTTATAATCAAATATTACTAAAATCAATTGCTATTCTTTCTATTTGCTTTTCTCTATCCTTGTTGGACCAATTAACAACACCTGTTTTTATAATCATACCATTCTTGTTATTAACTAGTTTTCTTATTTGATTAATCGCCCTATTTCCGCCTAGCCAGGATTTAGAAAATTGTTGAGTGACAAAACAGGCTATTTCTTTTTGTTTAAATTCATTTATTTGATTTAAATAATCCTTCATAACAGAAGAAAGAGAAAAAGCATGGACTGGAGAACCAATTATTATTTTATCGTAATCAACAATATTAAAAGTCATAACCTTTTTTTCGTTTATTGACTTTTTAGGGACCATTACTATTATTACCTTATTTTTTTTGGTTTCCATTTCTTGTTTAATTTTTTTAGCAACTAACAATGTATTCCCCGTATCTGAATAAATTAGCATTAATATTTTCATTTAATCACCCTTTTATTAATTATATTATCAACATTCATATTATAACATCTATCTATTAAAAAACTATTGATTAAATCAATAGCCATTTCAACCATTATTGGTAGCGACGGGGAGACTTGAACTCCCGACCTTTCGGGTATGAGCCGAACGCTCTAGCCAGCTGAGCTACATCGCCATAAAAAAAGAAGCACTAATAATATA
>SKGN01000059.1 GCA_007117415.1 Bacilli bacterium
ATTATTATAAAATAAAAAAAGCTTTTTGATAAGCCTTTTTTAAAAAGTCATAAAAAGACATATAAGAAAAAATAACATCCCAATAGTCATTGTTAATCTGCTAACAAATAGTTCTCCGCCTCTTTCTTTACGATTACTAAAAAGATCAGCGTTACCTCCTTGAATAACTTGAGATGTTCCTTCAGCTTTTCCACTTTGTAATAAAACAATAACTATTAACAGAATTGAAATTATTATTAAAAATATATCCATAGATGTCACTCCTAACTCTTATAATTTACCATAAACTAATAAAAATTGCAAATAAAATATATATGCATATAACAATATTATTAAAAAAG
Source organism: Bacilli bacterium (assembly GCA_007117415.1). Lineage (GTDB taxonomy): Bacteria > Bacillota_I > Bacilli_A > RF39 > UBA660 > SKGN01. Next base: position 342 of record SKGN01000059.1, read on the forward strand.
AAGGCAAAATATAGATGCTTATAACTTTGGGTTTCTTCCTTAAAATCGAAAAGAGAATAATAAGATGCATGATCATTCCAAAAATAACAAATATAAAAGAATCATTGTCTCGAAATGAATATAAATTTCGCCCGCTTATAAACAAATCGGATAAGGTAAAAATAAAAAAATTAAAGGCATTACTTCCGACTATATTAGAAAAGGCTAAATTATAACTACCAATTCTAACTAGTGCATATACAGACACTACTTCTGGCAAACTGGTAGTTATCCCCAACAAGAAAGCCCCTACTGTGCTTGAAGATATAAAACCATTCATCGATACTATTTTATTGGCCTGAATGGTTATCAAGACACCTAAAATTATTATCATTATAGAGGCTGCTAAAAACTTGAATAAAAGATAATTTATATTATTTTCGTTTTTAATTTTGTTTTCAACAATTTTTATATTAGACAAAAAAATAATAAACACTACGTATAAAACAAAAATAAAACCAGAAATGATGCTTATATTAAATATAAAAATATTGTTAAATCCTAGTATTACTAAAATATGCATTAATATAAGCAATAGAATAAGCCAAATATACCCTTTAGTTAGTTTATTCATTAAATACATTTTTATGAAAACAATATCTAAAACACTAATAATTAATAAATTAAAAACATTGCTTCCTAATATATCTCCTATTGCTAAATTAGGATTGTTAATAAAAATAGCGGACATACAAGTTACTAGTTCTGGAAAACTAGTAACCGACGCAAGCAGCAACCCTCCTATTAACAAACCTCCTAGTTTAGTTTTTTTTTCCATGGCATCAGCATATATTGCTAGTTTTACAGCAACAAAAACAGTCAAAAAAGCTAAGAATAAAAATTTAATTCCTTCTAACATTTATATCACCTATTTAAGTATATAAATGTATTGAAAGTTTATTTCTAAAATGTTAATTTATCTTATAAACAAAAAAAGAGACTTAAAAGTCTCTAATCTACTAATTTTTCTTCTAATATATCTAAAGGTTCATCATCACAAAATTCTTCTTCTAAATCAAAATCAATATTATTATACTTTTTGGCTCCTGTTCCAGCAGGTATTAATTTTCCAATAATAACATTTTCTTTTAATCCTTCTAAACGGTCTATTTTACCTTGTACAGCAGCATCTGTTAAAATTCTTGTTGTTTCTTGGAATGACGCAGCTGATAGGAACGAATCTGTCTCTAATGATGCTTTAGTTATTCCTAATATAACAGGACGGCCAGTAGCGGCTTTCTTTCCTTCAAGAATAATTTTCTTATTAGCTTCTGTAAAATCATTTATAGAAACCATTTTTCCAATTAATAAATTAGTATCACCCGCGTCTAGTATTTTTATTTTAGAAATCATTCTTCTAGCCATTATTTCAATGTGCTTATCAGAAATACCTACACCTTGTGAACAATATATTTTTTGAATTTCTTTTAATATATATTCTTGTACCGTAATAGGGTCTGTAACAGCTAGTAATTCTTTTGGATTAATATTACCTTCTGTCAACTTATCTCCTGCTTTAACTTCACTACCTACTTTTACCCTTAATTTAGCGGAATAATTAGTAATATGCTCTTTATTCGTTTTTTCATTAGCAACTACAACTTTATATTTACCGGCAGCTTGTTCAATACTTATAACCTTACCTTCTAATTCAGCAATAGTTGATTTTCCTTTAGGATTACGTGCTTCAAATAATTCTTGAACACGTGGTAAACCTTGAGTAATATCTTCTCCACCAGCAACTCCGCCAGTATGGAATGTTCTCATTGTTAATTGAGTACCGGGTTCACCAATTGATTGAGCTGACATAATACCAATAGCTTCACCAACTTCAACTACATTACCAGTTGCCAAGTTTCGACCATAACATCTTTGACATACTCCGTTTCGTGTTTTACACGTTAGAATATTTCTTATTTCAACTGATTGAATCCCTGCCTTAATTATTTTTTCAGCAGTACTTTCATTAATTAACTCATCTTTATTAATAATTATATCTTTAGTTTCAGGATTAATTATTTTTTTATTAGTAAAGCGTCCTAAAATTCTATCATATAAGTTTTCAAGAACAGTTGTTGTTCCTGCTTTTTCATCTACTATTTCTTTAACAATAACGCCTAAAATAGTTCCACAGTCTTCTTCTTTTACAATAATATCTTGAACAACATCAACCAACCTTCTAGTTAAATAACCAGCATCAGCCGTTTTTAAAGCTGTATCGGCGCTTCCTTTACGAGCTCCATGAGTTGATAAGAAAAATTCAGAAACAGATAACCCTTCTTTGAACGATGAAGTTACCGGTATTTCTACTGATTCACCGCTTGGTTTTGACATTAACCCTCTTATACCAGCCAACTGAGTAAATTGACCAATATTACCTCTAGCTTTGGAATTAATCATAATAAAGATAGAATTGTCAACATCCTCTTTGGCCAGGGACGCTAACTCTTCTTGTATTTTCTTCTTAGCTTCATTCCAAACATCAATGACTTTATCAAATCGTTCTTCATCAGTTATTAACCCTCTTTGAAATTGCTTATTAATGATATCAACTAGTTTATTACTTTCTTCTATAATTTCAGGTTTTTTAGTACTTACCTTAATATCACTTATAGACATAGTTATACCTGATTTAGTAGAAAATTTAAATCCTAAATCTTTTAATTTATCTAACATTATAGAAGTTTCTGTTGTTTTGTGACGTTTGAAAACTTGGGCAATAATACTTTCTAATGCTTTCTTATCAAAAGGTTTAATTAAAGGCATTTCGGCTATTTTTTCCTTTATGTTTGTTCCTTTTTCTAAGAAAAATTTGTTAGGAGTAATTTTTTCAATGTTTTCAACTGTATGTTCATTAACATAGGGAAATGAATCAGGTAGCTGTTCATTGAAAATTAATTTACCTATCGTAGTAACTAGGTATTTATTTCTTTGATTTTCAGCAAAAACTTTATATTTGAAAGAATTAACAGGAACAGCTACTCTAGTATGAATAGTAACCTCTCCTCTTTCATATGCCATTAAAGCTTCGTTAACGTCTTTAAAAACTCTTCCTTCTCCAGCCATACCATTCTTTTCAATTGTTAAATAATAGTTTCCTAAAATCATATCTTGTGTTGGAGTAACTATTGGTTTCCCATCCTTTGGATTTAAAATATTATTAGCTCCAAGCATTAAAATCCTAGCCTCAGCCTTAGATTCTTCTGACAAAGGAATATGGACGGCCATTTGATCACCATCAAAGTCAGCGTTAAACGCTGTTGTAACTAATGGATGTAGCCTTATTGCTCGACCACTTATTAATTTAGGTTCAAAAGCTTGAATACCTAATCTATGTAATGTAGGGGCACGATTCAATAACACTGGATGTTCTTTTATAACTGCCTCAACTATATCCCATACTCTTTCATCTTGATTTTCTATCATTTTTTTTGCTGATTTTATATTATGAATAATTTCTTTACTTACTAGTTCTCTAATAATGTGTGGTTTAAATAGTTCTAACGCCATTTCCTTAGGAATTCCACATTGATACATTTTTAAATCAGGTCCAACAACAATTACCGATCTTCCTGAATAATCAACTCGTTTTCCTAATAAATTTTGACGGAACCTTCCTTGTTTACCTTTTAACATATTACTTAACGATTTAAGCGGACGGTTACTTGCACCAGTTACATTTCGGCCTCTTCTTCCGTTATCAAATAAAGCATCAACCGCTTCTTGTAACATACGCTTTTCATTTCTTACAATAATACTAGGCGCTCCTAGTTCAATTAACTTTTTTAAGCGATTATTTCTATTAATTACTCTACGATATAAATCATTTAAATCGCTAGTTGCAAATCTTCCGCCATCCAATTGAATCATTGGTCTTAAATCAGGCGGAATAACAGGTAAAACATCCATAATGATCCATTCAGGTTCATTACCAGAATTAACAAAAGCATCTAAGACCTCTAATCTTTTTATAAGTCTAATTCTTTTTTGTCCTTGAGCTGATTCTAATTCTTTATTAATTTCCTCAAGTTCTTTTTCTAAATTTATATCTGATAACAACTTTTTTATTGCTTCTGCTCCCATGCCAACTTCAAAAGTATTCCCATATTTTTCATAATAAGCATGGTACTCTTTGTCAGATAGCGTTTGCTTCTTTTCTAAAGGACTACTACCGGGATTGATTACTACATACGAAACAAAATATAAAACTTCTTCTAAATCTCTAGGAGACATATCGAGTAATAAGCCCATTCTCGATGGTGTTCCTTTAAAAAACCATATATGAGAAACAGGAGTCGCCAATTCAATATGCCCCATACGTTCTCTTCTAACTTTGGCTTTAGTAATCTCTACACCACATCGATCACAAATAACGCCCTTGTATCTTATTCTTTTATATTTACCACATGTACACTCATAATCTCTAGTTGGCCCAAATATTTTTTCACAAAACAACCCGTCTCTTTCTGGTTTTAAAGTTCTATAATTGATTGTTTCTGGTTTTTTTATTTCTCCATTAGACCATGAACGTATTTTTAATGGCGAGGCAATTGCTATTTTTAATCCTGCAAATTTATTAGCATCGATCATTATGCTTCACCCCCATCCTCACTATTTACTGACTGATCTATTTCATTATTATCAATTTTATTATCATCTAAATCAAAATTAATCAATAAATCTTTTTTATATGCCGTATTTTCAATTTCTTCAATAGATAAAGGTGCACCACTTTTGTTTTCTTCTTCTTCTAGCTGTTTTAACTCTATTTCTTTATTTTCATCATCTATAATTGAAATATCTAAACCTAATGCTTGAAATTCTTTTATTAAAACTCTAAATGATTCTGGTATTCCTCCAGGTTTTAATGGATTTCCTTTAACTAATGCTTCATAAACTTTAACACGACCAATAACATCATCTGATTTAACCGTAAGAATTTCTTGTAATATGTGAGCGGCACCATATGCATAAAGCGCCCAAACTTCCATCTCACCAAATCTTTGACCACCAAATTGAGCTTTCCCACCAAGAGGTTGTTGAGTAACTAAAGAATATGGTCCAGTTGATCTGGCATGTAACTTGTCATCAACCATATGGGCTAATTTAATCATATACATAATACCAACGCTGACGCGCTTTTCAAATAATTCACCGGTTCTACCATCATATAATGGTGTTTTACCATCAGGATCCATACCTGCTTCTTTCATCATAGCTTCAATTTCAGGTATCTTAGCACCATCAAAAGCGGGACTAGCTATATGCACTCCTAAATTTTTAGCAGCCATTCCCAAATGCAACTCAAGTATTTGACCTACATTCATACGAGAAGGAACACCCTGTGGATTTAACATTATATCAATTGGCGTTCCATCTGGTAAATATGGCATATCTTCTTCGGGTAAGATTAATGATATTACCCCTTTATTACCATGACGTCCTGCCATTTTATCACCAACTGATATTTTTCTCTTTTGAGCAATATATACTCTTACTACTTTACTAACCCCGGCCGGTATATCTTCATTGTCCTTTTTAGTGAAAACTTTTACATCGTGAACAATACCCGCAGCTCCATGAGCTACACGTAAAGACGTATCTCTTACTTCTCTTGTTTTTTCACCAAAAATAGCATGTAATAATTTCTCTTCGCTTGTAAGTTCTACCATTCCTTTTGGAGTTACCTTACCAACTAAAATATCTCCCTCTTTAACTTCTGTACCTATTCTAACAATTCCATCTATATCTAAATTTTTTCTTGCTTCATCAGAAACATTAGGAATATCCCTAGTAATTTCTTCTGGTCCTAACTTAGTATCTCTACACTCAATGTCATAACTTTCAATTCTTATTGAAGTATAAGCATCATCTAAAACTAATCTTTCGTTTAATATGATGGCATCTTCATAATTATAACCCTCAAAAGTCATGAACGCCACAACAACGTTTCTACCTAAAGCTAATTCTCCTTTTTCGGTACTTGGACCATCACTTATTACTTGCCCTCTTTTAATTTCATCGCCCACACTAACAAGTGGAGTTTGATGATAACACGTTGCATTATTCGAACGCTCAAAATTCATTAAATAATAAACATCTTTTTCTTTAGCGTTTTTAACAATAATTTTAGTCCCATCAACATACTCAACAATGCCATCTGCTTTAGCTATAATGACAGCACCACTATCTTTAGCTGCAATATGTTCAACACCAGTTCCAACAATAGGAGACTCAGCATTGATTAATGGTAAAGCTTGTCGTTGCATGTTTGCGCCCATTAAAGCACGTGTTGCATCATCATGTTCTAAGAAAGGAATGCAGCTAGTAGTAACTGATATTACTTGTTGGGGAGATACATCAATATAATTAATATCTTCTTTTTTAGCTAAAATATTTTCACCGCGATAACGAGCCGGTATTTTATCACCAATAATTTCCGTTTTCTCACCTAATTCAACTGTAGCTTGTGAAATAACATAATCATTTTCTTCATCAGCAGTTAAATAATCTATTTCATCCATTAATTTACTATTTTTCACTTTACGATACGGTGTCATAATAAAACCATGATCGTTTATTTTAGCATAACTAGCTAAAGATGTTATTAACCCAATGTTTGGTCCTTCAGGAGACTCAATTGGGCATATTCTTCCGTAATGAGACGTATTAACGTCACGAACTTCCATTCCAGCTCTATCCCTTGATAACCCTCCGGGACCTAATGCTGACAGCCTTCTTTTATTTGTAAGCTCTGCCATAGGATTAACTTGATCCATAAATTGAGATAATTGGCTACTACCAAAAAATTCTTTAATAATCGCTGTTATTGGTCTTATATTTATTAGTGTTTTAGGAGTTACAGTCTCAACATCTACCGTTGTCATACGTTCTCTAATAACTCTTTCCATCCTCGTAACACCAATTCGGAATTGATTTTGTAATAATTCTCCTACCTGACGAATACGACGATTTGCTAAATGATCTATTTCATCTAAATTCCCAATACCTTCTAATAAACTCAAATAATATGATACTGAAGCATAAACATCAGAAATAGTTAACCTTTTTATTGTTTCATCTTGATCATTTCCAATAATATTTACAACTTCTTCTTTATTAATATTTGAATAAACCTTTATAACCTGAACCTTATCATGGTTATCAAGTTCTTCATTAACCATTACCGTTTTAATTCCATAACCATCTTTTAAATATGGTTTAATATCTTCTAAAACTTCCTTATTTATATAAGTATCCTTTTTTAAAATTACATTTCCATTAACCTTAATATTTTCAGCAATAGTGGTATTTAATAATCTATCACATATATTCAATTTTTTATTAAATTTATATCGACCTACTTTAGCTAAATCATATCTAAATTCATCAAAAAATTTAGTGATAAATTGATTTTTAGCACTATCCAATGTGGCAGGCTCGCCTGGTCTTAATTTTTCATATATTTCTATTAAAGCTTCTTTAGTATTTTTAGTTGAATCCTTAGAAATAGTATTTAATATATATTCGTTTTCACCAAACAAATTAATAATGTCACTATCACTTGATAAACCAAGAGAACGAAGCAAAGTCGTAATTGGAACTTTTCTTGTTCTATCAATTCTAACATAAATTATATCACGAGAATCAACTTCATACTCAAGCCATGTACCACGCGTAGGTATTATTTGTGCGGTATAAGTAGGCCTTCCGTTTTTATCTATTTGCTTTGCAAAATAAACACTGGGAGAACGAATTAACTGAGAAACAATTACCCTTTCAGCTCCATTTATTATAAATGAACCTGTTTCCGTCATTAAGGGCATATCCCCAAGAAAAATTTCTTGTTCCTTTACTTCGCCAGTTTCTTTATTTTCTAATCTTGCCTTCGCAATAAGTGGTGCTGCAAAAGTTGTTTCTTTATCTTTACACTCTTTTACACTTTTTCTCGGTTCATCTAACGAATAATCACCAAAGTCTAATGATAATACTCCAGAGAAACTTTCTACCGGAAATAAATCACTAAAAACCTCTTTTATTCCTTCTTCTATAAACCATTGATAAGATTTTTTTTGCACCTCAAGTAAATCATTCATCTCAAGGGAATTCGCAATTTTAGAAAATGATACTCTTTCTCGATAGTCGCCATATTTTTGAAACTTATAAGTCATCTTTTCACCCCATAATCATATCGTTATTATTCAAAGAACATGTCTAAAAAAGAAAACATGATACCAATTTAAGATTTTATCAAACATAACAATGAATGTCAACAAAAACTTGTCGAATTTACTGACAAGCAAACAATTATTACTGTTTTTTTAACAATGTCATTATATTAAATATTAAAAAAATCTTTAACCATTTTATATTTCATTATTTTAATCATTGTTTACTAATTTTATGTTATTAAACGGGTTAAAGCCTATACTGAAGCAGCATAGGCTTTATTTTTATTTTAATTCTACTGTTGCGCCAGCTTCTTCAAGCTTAGCTTTTATTTCGTTCGCCTCTTCAACTTTAATGTTTTCTTTAATGTTGCCACCAGCGTCAACCATGTCTTTAGCCTCTTTTAACCCAAGCCCTGTAAGTTCTCTTACAATTTTAATTACTTGAATTTTATTTGCTCCTGCTGATGTTAAAACTACTGTTAATGTTGAAGGTTCTTCATTAGCATTGTCACTCGTTGGTGCCGCTGCTACCGCAACTGCTGTTGGATCAACTCCAAACTCTTCCTTCATAGCATCTACTAATTCTTTAATTTCTAATAAAGTCATTTCTTTTAACGAACTTATAAATTCTTCTTTTGTTATTTTAGTCATTTCTTTTCCTCCTTTATATATTTTTTTGTTCACTATATAAATGCAAACAAATTGACAAATCTTTTACCAATCCTATCATTCCACCCGCTAACATAGTAAGCAGTTCGTCCCTAGGCGGTATTGTAGCTAGTGTTTGAAGAACAGTGGTATCTGATACTTCTCCATCTATAATTCCTTTTTTTAATTGTAATGCCTCATGACCTTTTGCGTAATTTGTTATTGTTTTAAGGGTTTCTACTATATTATTGGAAAACGCAATAGCGTTCGGTCCGGTTGAACTTTCCCCTAAGTCTAAGTCGAGGGCATCTAACGCTCTTCTCATTAACGTATTTTTATAGATTTTTACTTCAGATCCAACTTCTTTTAACTTGGTTCTTAATTCAGTAACTTCAAAAACACTTAACCCTTGATAATCAAAAAATACAACAGTAGAAGAATTTTTAAATTTATCAACAATTTCATTTACAATTGTTTTTTTTGTATCTAATTTCTTTTTATTAGCCATATTATACCTCCTTGCATTAATTTAAATTAAAACCTTTGCACGTAGACATACAAAGGTTTTAATCTTATGTATTATCCTCGGCAGGAAATATTAAGCTTTCGCTCCTACGGTCTACGGCATAACTTTTAAATTTTAATATAACGTATTATACTCTATATTTTTTTATTTGTCAAAAGAATTTATATCGATTTTTATAGAAGGTCCCATTGTTGTTGAAACGCTAATACTTTTAACATAAACTCCTTTAATTGTTGATGGTTTGTTTTTAAGTGTTAATTCTATAAAATAAATAAGATTTTCTAATAATTTTTGTTCATCAAACGATACTTTTCCCATTATAACATGAATGATACCATAACTATCTGTTCTATATTCAATTCTACCTTTTTTTACATCTTCAACCGCTTTTTTTACTTCCGTTGTAACCGTCCCCGTTTTAGGATTAGGCATTAATACCTTAGGTCCTAAAAACTTTCCGATTTTACTAAGCGCAGGCATCATCTCTGGCGTGGCAATCAACACATCAAAATCAAGCCACTTTTCTTTTTCGATTTTTTCTATTAAATCATTTTCGCCAACATAATCCGCTAAAGCTTTTTTAGCTGCTTCAGCTTGCTCTCCTTTGGCCAAAACTACTACTTTTTTATTTTTGCCAATTCCATTTGGAAGAACAGTTGCCCCTCTAATTTGTTGATCTGCTTTTTTAGTATCAATATTTAATTTTATTGCTAACTCAACACTTGCATCAAAGTTACAAAGATTAGTTTCCTTTAATAATTTTATAGCATCCTCTTTAGAATATAATTTACTCTTATCAATTTTATTCAATAACTCAATATATTTTTTACCTCTTTTTTTCATATTATTCCTCCTCTGTGGTCATAACGGTTCTTAACCTCCCACTTTTATTATATATGCATAAATATATATAACATTATCATTATTGACTATTATTCTACTTTTAATCCCATATTAATAGCTGTACCTTCTATTATTTTGGCAGCTTCTTCAATATCGTAAGCATTCAAATCAGGTAATTTTATTTCAGCAATTTCTCTAATTTTATCTTTAGAAATTGTACCAATAATTTCTTTAGAACCTTTCGATGCTCCTTTGGATATTCCCGCCGCTTTTTTTAATAAAAATGTAGCTGGCGGAGTTTTTAATTCAAAAGAGTAAGATCTGTCTTCATATAAAGATATAACAACCGGTAAAATATCCCCCATTTTATCTTTTGTTTCTTCATTAAATTTAGTACAAAACTCTTGCAAGTTTATACCAGCAGGTCCTAATACCGTTCCAACAGGTGGAGCCGGCGTTGCTTTACCAGCTGGAATTTGCAACTTTATTTTTTTTACAACTTTTTTAGCCATAAAATACCTCCTAATCTATGTGTATATTAATTTTTAAGTTATCTAATAACATCGTTATTTTAGCATTATTTTTTGTTTATTACAATAGTGCTATTAATTTTTTTCTATTTGTATCAATTCAACCTCGACTGAAGTTTCTTGTCCAAATAAATCAATTAAAATTTTTGCTTTTTGTTGTTCAATATTAACGCTTTGTATTTTTCCATACATATTATTAAACGGGCCATGTATAATTTTTACTTTATCGTTCTCGGCCAATTTATTACCCAGTTCAATTCTACTCATTCCTACTTGCAACAATATTCTATCTATCTCGCTAGTAGAAAGTGGTATCGGTTTAGCGCCTTTACCGCTAGAGCCAATAAAACCTGTTACTCCTGGTGTATTTCTTACAATATACCAAGCTTCATCTGACATAATCATTTCTACTAATATGTATCCAGGAAACATCTTTTTTTGTTTTTCTTTTTTTTTGCCATCCTTTATTTCAATTTCCTTTTGTTCAGGAACTATAACTCTAAAAATATTTTCTTGCATATCCATAGAATTAATACGCATATCTAATTTTTCTTTTACCTTGTTCTCATGCCCAGAGTAAGTATTTACTACATACCATTGTTTTTCTTCCATAATCTACCTCAATAAAACTTTCATTATTGCAACTATAAAATTTATTGCATAAAAATATATGGCAAAGAAGAAACTAAGCGTTAATACTGCTACAGAATATTTAAACATGTACTTTTTAGTTGGCCATTTTACCCTGCTAAGTTCTTTTTTTACACCATTTAAGAATATTAGTAACTTATTCATATCTCACCTATACCTTGCTAAATTTCAAAATAAAAACACTTAGACGTGTTACACATAAAAGATAACACACAACAAATTAAAAGTCAATCATAAATTCATTTCTTTCCTAAGTTTTGCTTTTATTCTTTGAATAGCGCTATCAATTGATTTATAACTCTTTCCTAAAATATCAGCTATCTCCTTATAATTAAAATTATTAGCCTTTAAATCAAATACTTTTTTTTCAAACGGAGTTAATACTCCTTTTATTCTATTATATGTTTCGTTTTCTGTTTCCATTTCAATAATATAATCGCTTGGATTATTGTTTTTATTATCATGAACAATATCTTTCAACGATTGATTGCTATTAAATATTTTTTCTTCTAACGACAAAGATTCATTTAATATTTTATGCTTTTTTCTATTTGCCGTTATTATGGCTGAACTAATTTGTCTATCTATACATAGATTAGCAAACGTAGAAAACTTTACATCTTTAGTTAATTTAAAATCCCTTATTGCTTCATTTAATCCAATCATCCCTTCTTGAACTAAATCGTTATAATCTAATCCACTATTTAAACCTTGTTTTAAACTTTTCTTAGCTTTAATTTCAACTACAAGTTTATATTTATTATGTAGTATTTCAAAAGCGCTCTCATTTTGTTCACAAATAAGATACAAAAGTTCAAAGTCATTATAATCTTTATAATCAACCATTACTTTATTACCCTCCTCTTTTTTCAATCGCTTTATAAATTATAATACCCGCCGCTACAGAAGCATTTAAGCTGTTAATTTTTCCCTTCATCGGAATTTTAATAACAATGTCACACAATTTTTTAGTTAATCTACCAATTCCTTTTCCTTCGCTGCCAATAATCAATGCCATTGGAATATTATAGTCAACCTCTGTATATGAAACGGAATCATCTAAATCAGTTCCAATAATCCAAACACCATTCTCTTTTAATTTATCTATTATTCTATTTAGATTAGTTACCATACAAATTTTAACATTATCTAAGGCTCCTGAACTTATCTTCATTACTGTAGAGTTAATACTTACACTTCTATCTTTTGGTATAATAATTCCATCTACACCAGCTGCTTCACAAGTCCTAATTATAGCCCCTAAATTATGAGTATCTTCTAAATGATCTAGAATAACATAAAAGGGATTTGAAGGTGCAGAATTAATTAAATTTTCAAAAGAATAATAGTGGTATTCAGGAACATCTAAAATTATACCTTGATGATTTCCTTTTTCAATATTATCTAATTCCTTTTTGGACAAATATTTTACTTCAATATTGGCTTTTTGCACAGAAAAAATAATTTCTTTATCTGAAAAATGTTCATATAAATAAACTTTATATATTTCTTTATTATTTTTTAAAAGTTCCTTGGCTATTCGTTTTCCGTATACATACATATTATATCTCTCCCATTATTATATCTATTATTTTATCAATACGAGTGTTATCATTTTTAAAGTATAAATAGCCAACCAAAGCTTCTAAACCAGATGCGTGTTTATATGTTAATATATCAACGTTCTTTGGTTTTGACCTTACTTTGCTATTTCTTGCCCTCATTATAACATCTATTTCATCGACCGTTAATAGATTATCATCTATTAACCTTTTTAAACTTTGAGCCTGATTAATAGCGCTGACATACGACAAAGCTTCTTGCTGTAAATTTTGAACTTTATTTAACCCTTTTCTTATTAATCTTTCCCTTATTTTTTGTTCATAAACGGCATCCCCCATATACGCTAAAACTAAGTTATTAATCCTATCAACTTCCATTAAATCATCCCTTCATATAATATAAAAAGCACAAAAGTGCTTATGGAATTCTTATAGTAAATTCTCCATCTCGAGAATATAAATATTTTTCTCTAGCATATCTAGCTATATAATCAGGATCTTGTAATTTTTGGACTTCACTTCTTAAATGGTTTTCTTCTCTTTGTAATCTTACTATTTCTTCCTTTAAAAACTTCTCTTCCTGTATTTTATCAATAATTTGTAACCATATTCTTCCTACATTAACCAATATAGTAGACAACAATAAAAAGGCTGCAAACACTAAAAAACAAAGCCTTCTTTTTGTCTTTTTAGTAATTATTTTAACCATTATAATCACCTCTAGTAGATTTGATTATAACATTTTTGATTTTGGTTTTCAACTTATTTTTTTCAAACACAAACTTTATAGTCAAAAAACCAAACAATATCATTAATATAAAATAAAAGTGAATTATTCCATTATTTATTTTTTTTAAAACAATAAAATAAAGCAAAACATTATTAAGTATAAACAAAATATTAATAACCAATTTATACATAAATCTCCCTATATATATATACTTATAATTTAAAGTTGTTAACAAATAAAAAAGAACCCCATAAAAAAAGGAAAAACTTAAAGACATGATTTGAATTGTTAAATCCATTATTTAAAAAGCCTATTAAGCACGCCTTCTTCTTTTTCTTTTCTATTAGGTTCTTCAGCATAACTTAAATTAATTAAACGACCCTTTATCGTAACATTTCCTTGATATGTATCGAGTTTTACAATTTCCAAACCTTCTCCCTTAATTATTATAAATCCCATGTTTGTTTCCATTAAAAATTCTTCGCTATCAAAACTTTCGATTTTTTTAACACCTGAAACTACAATGTTATTTCTTTCGCTAATAGATATAGCGTGAGTAAGCGTATTATTAATCTTGTCCATAGTATCCTCTCCTTATTAAAATATATATGTTATATTACAACAAATATTCAAAAAAAAACTCCAAACGGAGTTTAATTTTCTTGATATTCTTGTTTCTCAAATTCAGCTAATATTTCAGTTTCAAACATTTGACGAACTTCCGGATTAATTGGGTGCGCTATATCTCTATACCCGCCAGTAGCGGTTTTACGACTAGGCATTGCTATAAATATACCGTTATCTCCCTCGATAATTCTAATATCATGAATCGCAAAACTTTCATCTAATAAAACAGAGGCAATTCCTTTCATACGTGAATTTTCCTTTTCAATTCGACGAACATTTACCGATGTGATTTTCATGTAAACCCTCTCCTTCCACATAAAAACAATATTCATATATAATATACACTAATTCCCAAAAAAAAGCAATAAATTTAAATTACTTATAATAGATTTC
>SKGN01000014.1 GCA_007117415.1 Bacilli bacterium
AATGAGTTTAACATATCAATCTTTAATAGATTATTTAAAAGAGGATAATTTAAGAGTAGGTAGTAATAGTAATAATTTTAAATTAGAGTATAAAGAGTTATTATTGGAGAGTAATTTGGTATATAATGGAATACCAGAATTAAATATGTTTGATAGTTTTTTATATTGTTTGGTATATTGTTTAAAGGGAGAAAGTAATATAGAGGAGTTAAAAAAGTATTTGAAAGATAATAATATAGAGTTAGATTATGAGAGTATAGTAAGTTATTTTAATATAAATATATTAGTGTTATCAAAAGAAGTTGAGTTAATAACAAGTGAAGAGATAGTGAATATATATTTACCGACTTTAATATTATATAAGGAAAATAGTAGATATTATCCGTGTAGTATAAAAGAAGAGAGTATATTTTTATTAAAAAGTGAAGAAGATTTAATATATAATTTATATGAGAGAGAGCCTATTTTGATAAAAGATATAAGTATAAAAGAGTATCAATTGTTAGATAATATAGAACAGTGTATAGATAAACATTTGAATGTGGTAAAGAAGAGTAATAGTATATTTATAAATGAGTCAGAGATGAATAAAATAGAGGATTTAAATCTTTTAAAGAAGGTAGAGATAATAGAAAGGATTTTATTAAATGGTGATTATAATAAATCGCAATTAAATAAAATGAAGAAGGCTGGTTTGATAGAGTTATTGAATAATATTAAGAATAAATAGATAAATTTTTTGTGCGATTTTAATTCTTTCATTATGGTAGTCTCTAAAAAGATGTAATACTTCATCAAGAGTGAACCATCCGATATCACCTATTTCAATATTATCTTTAATATTAAATCTTGAGTATTTAGCAGTAAATTGAGATAGATAATAAATATGTCTATAGTTGATACCATTAGTACCTATAAAGTCTTCATTAATAGGGTGTATATTATGAAAAAGTTGTATATTATTGGTATTAATACCGGTTTCTTCAGTAAATTCTCTATAAGCACAATCAAGATTATTTTCAAAAAAGTTTCTTTTACCTTTAGGGAATCCCCATTCAGGTTCTGTATAGTTTGGTATAAAATCGTTAGTAAGATATTTAAAGAAATTACCTTTATCAATATTAATAAATTGGTTAAATTTATCTTGTGATAATAGGAATTCTTTTTCAAAAGTTTTATTAGAAGCTCTATCTTTCCATAAGAAATTCCATAGTTTAGAGAAAGAGAAAGATCCAATAAGTACAATTTCTTCAGGTGACATAAGTTTAAACATATTAGTGATATTATTTTTATCAACAATATATTTACCTCTAACAAATTCAATAAAATTATGAGTATGTTTTCTTCTAACGAGTAAAAATTTAATTTTTTTTCTATAGAAGTGTATTTTTTTAAGATTATCAAGATGAAGAGAGTTGAAAGTATCAATTTTAGTATAAGAATTAATAGTTTTAATATTAATAGATTTATCAACTCTAAAACATATAATACCTGTAGAAATAAAAGGTAAAAGACAATCTTTATGTTTATGATTATTTGCTCCACAATTTTGACAAAAAAAGTTTTTCATTCTATAAATATTTATAATAATTATTTAAATATAATTATTATAAAAAAACTAATTAACAAGTTTATTAATTTCATCATCCATAATAGATTTATCATCAATTTGTTCAATAACTTCCGAAGGATTAATATTAAATTTATTAATCATAAGTTTATCCATTTGTTGTTTAATTTTAAGTAAATCTTCAGGTTTAGTATTTTCATTAATTGTAGGTAATGTATTTAATAAATCTCCAATTTCACTATTTTTAATATCATTCATAAGTTTCATAATTTGAACAGGATTAATACCCGAATCTTCTTCTTTATCTTCACCGAGTTGAATATTATCAGTAGAGAAATTTTCATCAATAACAATAATTTCTTTAGGTTCAGTTTCTTTAGGTTTTAATTTACTAATAATATTTTTAACAAAAGGATTATTTTTTTCCAATTGATCAACAACATTTTGTAAATTAATATTACCACTTTTAACATCCGATTCATATTTACCAGCGAGTTCATTAGCGATATCAAAAATAGAAGTTAATGGATTACCTTTCATATGTTTAGTTTTATGTGTAACAGAATGAACGATATCATTAATCATTCTATTAGTATTTTTATCAACTTCAATACCTAATGTTTTATTAATAACTTTTTCTTGAGGTGGTGGTTCAAGTACTTTAATAAGTAATTTGAGAATAGTCCAACAATATTTTCTATCATTACCTTCAATATGATTAAATAAAACTTTAAGTGGTAAATGTTCACCAAAAAGAGATAAACTAAAGTTGTTTGTGTGTGTATCTTTAGAAGAGAAAATTTTATTTTTTTCTTCTTCAAGTAGAGAATTATGATTATCAATTAATAAGAAATGATTATAAAAGTTTTTAAGTATAATATCTTTTTCTTTTATAGTTAATTGATTAAATAAGTCAATAACTTCAATACTATAAATAAAATTATCAGTTTTAATACCATCAGGGAAAATTTCTTTAAACTTAGAGGTAAGTTTATCAATAAATTGAAATTTTTTATCCATATATAATATAATTAATAATATTTTTAAATAAAAACTTATATTATGAATTATACTTGTGAGAAGTTATTACCAACAAGAACAGGGTTAAGGTTAGTATAACTTCTAGCTTCAAGAGAGTAGTCATCATGTTGATGTGAATTTCTAGGACAAGAACTAGATTCAAATTGTTGTGTAGGATTAAAGTTAATAGGCATGGGTGAGTTATCTTGAATGAAAGCATTAGTAGGTGGTTGTGGAGTAGGTTGATTAGGTGGATTAAAAACGTGGTTAGGTTGTATATCATGACTAGGTCTTAAAGGTGTATGAGGCACAGGTGGTTGTTTAAGTGGAACATTACCGACTTGTGCGACTTGATAATAGTTAGTAGGTTGTGGTGTGTTATTAAGTTTTTCAAGTTGTTTAATTTCATCAAGTTTTTTTTGTTGGTGTGATTGGTATCTATTATAGACAAAATATAAAATGATGATAGAAACAATAGTAATAACAATATACATATAAGTTTTTTTACCGAAAATGAGATATTTAGAATTAGTTTTTTTATTGAGTAATTTAAGTTTTCTAATGATATTAGGATCAACAAGATTAGGTTTATTAATGGTAAAATTCATTATAATTAATTAGATTTTATTTATTTTTATAAAATGTCTAGTTTAAAAAAGTTTAAAAAAGTTTAAAGTAAAAAATCTTATGTAATATATATAAATGGAAGATTTATTGAACCCTGAAAATAATCGTTTAACCGTATTTCCTTTAAAATATCCAGATATTTGGGCGACTTATAAGAAGATGCAAGCAGCCTTTTGGACAGAGGATGAGATAGATTGGAGTAAAGATCGTGATGATTTTAAAAAGTTAAATGAAAATGAAAGGAAGTTCATAAAATATGTGTTAGCGTTTTTTTCAGCTAGTGATACAATAGTAAATATGAATTTAGGAGAGAGATTATCTCAAGATGTAAAGATTTTAGAGGCGATAATAACATATCAATTTCAAATGATGATAGAGAATGTTCATGCTGCGACTTATTCTTTACAAATAGAGAATATAATAGAAGATAAAGAAGAGAAAGAGATAATCTTAAATGCGATAGAGACTGTGCCGTGTATAAAGAAGAAAACAGCTTGGATGTTAAAGTGGGTAGAATCAGAAGAGAGTTTTGGAACAAGGTTAATAGCACAGGCGATAAGTGAGGGTATCTTTTTTTCAGGAAGTTTTTGTGCGATATTTTGGTTAAAACAGAAGAATTTAATGCCAGGATTAATATCATCAAATGAGTTAATAGCACGTGATGAGGGGATGCATACTGATTTTAGTATTCAATTATATCATATGTTAAAAGAGCGTGTATCTGAGGAGAAAGTTCATAATATGTTTAGAGAGGCAGTAGAGACAGAGCGTGATTTTATATGTGAGAGTTTACCGTGTTCATTATTGGGAATGAATTCAGATTTAATGGAGCAGTATATAAAGTTTGTAGCAGATAGGTTATTAGTAGAATTACATTATGAAAAGATATGGAATATAGAGAATCCATTTAGTTGGATGGAGGCGATATCAATAGAGGGGAAAACAAATTTTTTTGAATATAGACCGACTCAGTATCAAAGAGCGGATGTATTAAATGAGACAAAAAATAGTTATAATTTAGATGATGATTTTTAGAAAGTATAATTTTTTAATAAAA
>SKGN01000055.1 GCA_007117415.1 Bacilli bacterium
CTGTCCTCAGTACGAGAGGACCGGGATGGACACACCTCTGGTGTATCTGTTGTCACGCCAGTGGCAGCGCAGAGTAGCTATGTGTGGAATGGATAACCGCTGAAAGCATCTAAGCGGGAAGCCAACTTCAAGATGAGTTTTCCCATTCGTAAGAAGTAAGATCCCAGAAAGACTATCTGGTTGATAGGCTAGAGGTGGAAGCATAGTGATATGTTGAGCTGACTAGTACTAATAGATCGAGGATTTAACCACAAACTAATTTGTTGAAATACACATTATCTTGTTTTCAGAGAATTATTTCTCTATTTTGACATTGGTGATAATAGCGAAGTGGGTACACCTGTTCCCATCCCGAACACAGAAGTTAAGCACTTCAGCGCTGACGATAGTTTATCGCGAAAATAGGACATTGCCAATGTCTTTTTTTTTATTAAAAAATTGTCATAAAGCAAATAATCACATATAAATAGATGAAGGAGTTATTGTATTTTATACAATTACAAAGGAGTAATGAATATGTTTGGAAAACGAAATATAATATTTTTAATATTTACTTTTGGATCAACATGGATTTTATGGTGGCTCTTAGCTTATTTAACCTACCAAGAAATTATAGTGTTGCAAGACTATCTTGGCTTTACTTTATTGATAATGGGTGGTAGCGCTCCAACTATTGGTGCTTATGTAGCAGTAGCATTCACTAAAAAAAAGGGGGGTTTTAAAGAATTTAATAATCGTGTTTTCAAATTAAAGGTCCATTATAAATATTATTTATATGCTTTTTTAGTGCCAATATTAATAGGTGTTTTTAGTTTGTTGATTGGCTATTTTAAAAACGCTGAAATTTTTATTCATCATTCGATTAATTCTTTGTTTATTGTGCTGTCAGCCTTTATTATCGCAATCATAATGGGCGGAGTTGAAGAATTTGGTTGGCGAGGTATTTTGCAAGCAGAATTAACCAAAAAATATAATTTTTTTATTAGTAATATTGTCATTGGCATACTATGGGCCGTTTGGCACCTGCCCCTTTTTTACATATTAGGAACTGGTCATTTTGAAAATGTCTTTTTAATTTTTTTGTTATCTTGTATTGGATATAGCAGTTTTTTAACTTTTCTTTATGCGAAAACGGAAAGCATATTCTTGTGTGTAATATTTCATGCTATGATAAATGTCGCCGCGGTTGTGGGACTCAGTATTCCTTTACGGGAAATTTTTAGCTATTTTTGGTTGAGTATTATTATGATTTTTATTGGTTCATTTCTTTTATTCAATATAGATAAGCAAAAAAAGGACCGGAGTTAAATGTAATGCAGTCTATATTAGAAGAGGTAATTTTCCTTATTTAGTTTTAATAAAGTTTTTTTTTAATTAATTTCAGCCCATTATATACCATTTATTTTATATCACTGTTGACATAGTAGTATGTTATTGTTAGAATAATAATTAAAAATTGAAATGAATGGGTGATTTTAATGAGTTTTAATCCATTTTATGTCGAACAAAGTAGTATCATTCTTTTGAAAAATGTTCCTTTTAAAGATAGTAATCGTATTTATGAATTTAATCAGAGAAGACCATATTTAGTTATTTCAGTTACGGAAGAAGATATTTATTTTTTATCAATGTCTACAAGAAGTAAAAATAAAAACATACAAGAAATAAATACACACGCTGAAGTTTCGTTATATAATAAGGTATCGTTGGTTAATTTAAAAAATTTATATAAAAAACCATTATTTGCTTATCCTATTATAGGCAATATTGAAAAAAGGCAATTAGAATATGTTTTAAAGTCTTTTGAGTTATATCAAGCAAATATTAAAAAAGATATTTTATATAATGAGTATTTAACATTATTTGAGAACAATTCAAAAGTGTTAACAAAAAAAACGAAATCATGATTTTAACTAAAAGGATTTTGTTTTTTTTATGGATACAATATATTAATTCTTACCTTTTTTTTCTTTAGAATTAAAAAATATGTTATAATTAATAATATAAGGAGTAATAAAGATGGATAAAAAAGGGTTTACTTTAATTGAAGTGATAGCAATAATTTTAATTTTAGGTGTTATTATGTCGATAGCTGTTGTCAGTGTTAATCATATAATTGATGCATCTAAGGAAAGCGCCTATAATATAATAGTTGTTCAAATTGAAGAAGGTGCTAAGCAATATTTATGGGAATTTAAATCTGAAATAGATGGTCTTGAGGCAAATGATTTCGGAGTAGTATCGGTAAATAGTTTGGTTTCTAAAGGAATTTTACGAGCTCCCGTTATTAATCCCCTTACTAATGAAGCGTTTCCGGAAACAGCCGAAGTTTTAATAACAAGGATTGCTAGTGGTATTTACGAATATGAATTTTTAATAGATGGTCATGAATAAAATATTTACTTATTATAATGAGTAAATATTTTTTTTTAGGGGAAAAATACTTTCTATATGAAAAACTATAATAGGAGGTATTTTTTTATGAAATTTATTATTTTAACATTACTTTTAAACTTAGTTTTTGTTTCAACAGCAAAAGCAGAGGAAAGAGAATCTTTAATTTATAGTTATGAAGAATTAAATGATAATAATTTATTATTAATAAATAGCGAGAGAAGATTTAGATGTTATATGGAAAACAAGGTTTATAGTAATGATTACTTTTTAAAAGGGACTAATATAGAAGCGTTTCCTTACTTAGAAGAAGGGGATTCAATTGTAACAGATTTTAGTTCTTGGGATCACGAGGTAGTTCTTTGGGAGCATGAAGATAGGGTTATAGAAGAAAGAGTTGTAAATAAATATCGTGAATTAAGACCAGTAAGATATATATTTTTAGAAGATTTTAAAGGCGCCTTTACTACTTTTAGATTTTCAGAATTAAGGGTTTTGGTAGATAATGTTGCTATTAACTATCAAATAGATTGTTTTGGTTGTAGCGTTAATTTTAGACATTATATAACCAATGGTATTATTAATGAAAATAATGCCTTTATTAATAATGGTGGTAGGTTAAGCATTGATTTAGGAGATTATTATGGTATAAATCAAATAAAAATTGAATTATATTTTTATGATCCGGTTCCTAATTCTAATAAATTTAAAATATATATGAATGAGGGGAATAAACATGATATTGATAATTATGCCTACCATGAGTTTGTCTCATTTGTTGTTTCTCAAAATAATTTACAACCAGAGAAACATTTAATAATACCGGACGCTACATGGATAACTAACCCCGTGTATATGGATTGGGTCTATATTTCAGGGTTCTTAAATCCCACCTATTATCGTGAAATGATTGTAGCAGTTGAAAGAAGGTATAAAGATACAAAATATAAATATTTTAATCTCAATAGAGATTATATATTAGGTTATCATTTAAATTGTGAAGGTTATTTAAAAGATGAAAATCAATATAAAGATTATTATTTATATCAAGTAATTAAAGAGGAGGAAGGAGAAGAAAAAACATATGATAATTTAAACGAGAACGATATTGAGGATTTTACTGAATATATAGATGAAAGTTATCTTGTTACTTTTAATGAATCAGATAGTGTTGAAGAAGATAATGATTTAGAAGGAATAAAGGAAGAATGTGATGAAAATCTTAGTTATAAAACCTTAGATATAGATAATTATTATTATCCTACAGGAGAAGAAAAAGAGATTAAAGAGGAAGAAAGCGCTTTAAATTGTTGTTTAACTAAAAATAAAACACTTCTAATTTTCTTTTTATCGTTGGTAATTATAATAATTATAAATCGAATTAGTCAAAGGTTTGTCGGATGATAATTTATTCTACTTTTGTCGAAAGTGTTTAACCTTTATCATAATAATGATTAAATAAAGACAAGGAGGATAATAGTTAATGTTAGAAATCAACACAGAGTTTCGAAAAGGGATATTATTTACAAGGTTAAGTGGTATATTAAGTGATGATACTAATGATAAATTTCAAAAATTTTTGGAAACGATGATTGGTAGAGATAATATTAAGTATATTGTTTTTAATATTAAAGATTTAAAATATATTGATTTAGATGGAATCAAAACGTTACTTAATTATAATCAAATCTTAAACAACAAGGGAGGAAAGGCTGTGATATGTGGAATTGAAAATGAATTAACTAAGATTAGAATTTATAATAGTCACATGCTTAATTATATGTTTGAGGCGAGTGATGAACTGGGAGCAATTAATTATTTAAGTTTATAAGATGATAAATAACATTTATAAAGATGAACTTACTAATATTATTTACGAAAACAATAATTTGATTTTATCGCTAGCTAATCGCTTTTCCAATTACAATCAAAAAGAAGATTTATATCAAGTTGGCATTATTGGTCTTATTAACGCCTATAAACACTTTGATAAAACTAGAGGCTGTAAATTTTCAACTTATGCTTACACTTATATTTTAGGTGAAATGAAAAAATATTTAAGAGAAAATCATGGATTTAAAATTAGTAGAGATATAATTTATTTATCCTCTAAAATTGAAAAAGCTAAGTATCTTATAAGTCAAAAGTTAAAACGGTTTCCAACAGCAAGTGAACTTGCTAATTATTTAGAAATGGATGAAGAGAAAATAAATGAGGCTCTGCAGCTAAATTTGTATGTAAAAAGTTTAGAGGAACCCGTTAATGATGATGGCAAAGAGATAACACTAAAAGATATTTATGCTAAAGAAATGATGGTTGATAATCTTGATATTATAATGCTAAAGGAAGAAATAAATAATTTATCAGAAGAACATAAAAGGTTATTTATATCTAGATGCTTAAAAGATAAAACGCAAACTGAGACAGCAGATATTTTAGGAATATCGCAAGTACAAGTTTCTAGGGAAGAACAAAAAGTATTATCGAAGATGAGAAACAAAATAAAACATTAATTTCATATCCTCCCATATTAATATTAAGCGTATCTTAGGATACGTTTTTGGTTGTATATCAAAGGATATAATGTTATAATTTAAATACAATAAAATTTAGAGGAGTGCTTATGAAAATAAAATTTATAATAGCTATAATCTTACTTCTAGTAGCGTCTTTATTTTTAGCCTATAGTTACTATATATATCAATTATCCCCCATTAATGAAGATGATTCTGTAATAAAGATTGAAATACCTAAGAATACTTCTGGGACTAAAATAGCTAAATTATTACTAGCAAACAACCTAATAAGAAGTGAAGCTATTTTTAAGATATATTTAAAATTAAATAATGTTAATAATCTTAAGCATGGTATATATGATTTAAAGCAAACTATGGATGTTGAAGAAATAGTTGCTATAATTCAAAAAGGAACCAATCTTACTGGTAATGAAATTGACATTTTATTTAGAGAAGGAATCAATATGCGAAATGTTGCTAGGGTTATTGGAAGTAAGACTAATAATACAGAAGAAGCTGTTTTTAATCTGTTAAATGATACCGCTTATATTGATACTTTAATAGCTGAATACTGGTTTTTAACTGATGAAATAAAAAACGCTCATATATATTATCCGTTAGAAGGTTATTTAGCTCCTAATACATATCGCTTCAATAATGAGGATGTATCAGTTGATGTAATATTTAGAAGAATGTTAAGAGAAACGGATAGAATATTATCAAAATATAAAGATCACCTAAATAATATTAATTTTACTATTCATGAATTTATGACCATGGCTAGTATCGTTGAAAGTGAAGGGGTCAATGATATTGATCGACCTAAAATAGCAGGAGTCTTTTATAATAGATTATCAAGAAAAATCCCGTTTGAAAGTTGTGTTACGGCTTGTTATGCAACTAAAACAGATGCTTGTACACCAAGAAAAGTTAATAAAAATTATGCAAGTCCATATAATACATATCTTTCTAGCATGGTTGGAAAACTCCCGGTTGGGCCAGTTTCTATTCCTGGGAAGGCGTCTATTACGGCTACCATTAATCCGGCAGAGCATAATTATATATTCTTTTTAGCCGATAAGTATAATCGAACATACTTTAATGAAACTAATTCACAACATGAGTCAACGATAAAGGAATTAAAAAAGGCCGGTCTTTGGATAGAAAATTAATAATATTAATGTTATTAAAAAAAGAGAACGATTTATTGTGACTAAAATTATTACTCACAAGGGAGACTGTCTTAATTTCAAACAATAACAATAAGTAGTTCTCTAGGGTT
This sequence comes from Bacilli bacterium, assembly GCA_007117415.1. Lineage (GTDB taxonomy): Bacteria > Bacillota_I > Bacilli_A > RF39 > UBA660 > SKGN01. The sequence continues at coordinate 6,193 of SKGN01000055.1, forward strand.
TTCAGTATAAAACAATTACCAAAATTATTATACATGTTATAATTAATTAATGAGGTGTTAATATGGCAAAGAAAAAAGAAAAAAAAGAAAAAGATAATAAAACAAGTTATCATATAGAATTGCTAGGGTTGTTTTTATTATTAACAGCTATAATTGGTTTGGGTCATTTTGGTCCTATCGGAAACATAATAAGTGGTTTTACTATTTTTTTGGCGGGATCATGGTATTGGGTTGTTTTAATATATATATTATGTATAAGTATATATATGATAATATATAGAGATAGTCCTGATTTCTTTTCTTCTAGATTAATAGGGTTGTATACTTTATTTATTGCTATTTTAATTTCTTCTCATATTAATTATATTAAGTTGCATGAAAATACGATTGAGGTATTAAAAGAGACGGTTAATCAAATGTTATTAGCTTTTAAAGATAGTTATGGAAGTGTAGATGCTGGGGGAGGTATTATTGGCGCTCTTTTGGCTTTAGCGTCCAAAAGACTTTTTGCTGATGGAACGATTATAATTCTTTTTGCCCTGGTTATTTTCAGTTTAATTATGTTAACTAATGTTTCGTTATCAGATTCCATAAAATGGATGATTAAGAAAGTGAGGAAGTTTATAAAATTTATCAAAAAGGGAAAACATAAAGGTGATAATGTTACTACCGAAGAAGAAAAAGATAATAAAGTAATAATTTCAAGTATTGAAGAATTAACAAAAATAAAAGATGAGAATGTTGAAGAAAAGGTTGAAGATATACCAGAAACAGAAATTAATGATGGCGAATATGTTTTGCCGTCCATAATGTTACTTGAAAGTCCTAAAAAAGATAAGAATAATAGTAATCAAGGAATAGTTAGAAGTAATATTGAGATTATTGAAAGGGTTATGAATGATTTTGGTATTGACGCTAAAGTGGTTCAAGTTCATGTAGGGCCTAGTGTAACGCAATATGAATTAGAAGTGAAAGCCGGCACTAAAGTAAATAAGATTTTAGGTATTAACCGAGAATTAGCATTAGCGTTAGCGGCTAAGACTATTAGACTTCAAGCTCCTATACCTGGTAAAACGACTATTGGAATAGAAATTCCCAACAGGGTTAGTACAATGGTATATTTAAGAGATGTTATTTCTTTAATTCCTAACAGTTTAGATAGTGGTAAGTTATTAGTGGCTCTTGGGATTGATATTATGGGTAAACCAATTTTCGCTGAAATTAATAAGACACCCCATTTATTAGTAGCGGGAGCTACAGGTAGTGGTAAATCAGTCTGTATTAATTCAATTATAATATCGATTTTAATGAGATCAAAACCTAGTGAAGTAAAATTATTATTAATTGACCCTAAAAAGGTAGAATTAAGTATATATAATGGTATACCACATCTTTTAGCGCCAGTAGTTACTGATCCAAGGAAAGCTTCAGTAGCGTTAATGAAAATTGTTTCTGAAATGGAAAAAAGATATGAATTATTTGAAGAAACAGAAACTAAAAGTTTAGCCGGTTATAATCAATATATTGAAAATAAAAATAAAAATAGCAGCGAAAAAATGGCTACTTTACCATATATAGTAGTTATTATAGATGAACTAGCGGATTTAATGTTAATAGCGTCTAAAGAAGTTGAAGATTCGGTTATGAGAATTACTCAAATGGCAAGGGCAGCTGGAATTCATCTTATTGTAGCTACTCAAAGACCATCAACGGATGTTGTTACAGGGATAATTAAAGCTAATATACCATCTAGGATAGCGTTTGCTGTTAGTAGTAATGTTGATTCTAGAACCATTTTAGATATGGGTGGAGCTGAAAAACTGCTTGGCAAAGGAGATATGTTATTCTTACCAATGGGAGAAAACACTCCTATAAGGTTACAAGGTTCATTTCTTTCAGAGGAAGAAGTAAAAAAGATTGTTAATTGGACTATTAAACAACAAAAAGCTAAGTATGATGAGGAATTAACTTTGCTAGATGAAAAAACCACCTATAAAAATGAAGACAAAGAAGAATATGATGATCCTTTATATAATGAAATAGTTGAGTTTGCTATTTCTCAAGGTAAAATTAGCGCCTCGTTAATCCAACGTAAATATCGTTTAGGGTATAATAGAGCGGCTAGAATTATTGATTTGTTAGAGGAAAGAGGTATTGTAGGTTCTTCTAATGGGTCTAAACCTAGAGAAGTTTTAGTAGCAATAGATGAGAATAAAGATAATTAGTAAATTATCTTTTTCTAACTAAATATAATAAAGTAGAGGTGATGATATGGGGAGAGCCTATGAGGTGAGAAAAGCAGCGATTGCTAAAACAGGGGCTTTAAAATCAAAATTATACGCTAATTACGCTAAAGAAATATATACAGCAGCTAAGAATGGTGGCGTTGATGCTACCAGTAACGCTAATTTAAAAAGGTTATTAGATAAAGCGAAAAAAGAGCAAATACCATCAGATATAATTAAAAGGGCGATTGATAAAGTTAACACCGGTATTCAAGAAAATTATACGGAGTTAAGATACGAAGGATTTGGACCTAGTAATGCTACTATTATTATTGATTGTTTAACTGATAATGTTAATCGTACTATAAGCTATATTAGAGGTGCCTTTGCTAAAACCAAATCAAAACTAGGTGTATCAGGAAGTGTATCTTATATGTATGATAATTTAGCTGTTATCAGCTTTAAAGGATTAAATGAAGAAGAAGTATTAGAAGCTTTAATAAATAAAAATATTGATATTATTGATATTGAAATTGAGGATGAACTTATAACTTTGTATGGTAAACCTAATGATATTCATAAAATTAAAGAGGCTGTCATAACTTTTAAAAATGATATTATTTTTGATACTGATGAAATAATGATGATTCCTAAAGATACAATAAATTTGAACGCTGATGATTTAGAAACATTTAAAAAATTATTAGAGCTATTAAATAATATTGAAGATGTGAATAATATTTACCATAATGTAAGTATTTAACCAAATAATAGCCATATAAAAAAGGGGCTAAAAAAACTATTAAAAGGGCTTAATCATTGATTATCTCTTTTTTTTTGATTAAAAAAATGATATTATGATTATAGGAGGGATCAACATGTATAGTGGACTAAGACTAATTGATAAAAAAAGTATGTCAATAACTGAGAGTATTATTGAATATAAAGATCCCGAAATTGTATACATTCCCCTTGTTAATCATTCCAATATGGAGTGTCAAAGTTTGGTTGAAATTGGTGATAAAGTATTAAAAGGAACCGTAATAGGCAAACGAAATGATAATATAGAAATGAACATTCATTCTAGCGTTAGTGGCGAAGTTATTGGTTTTGAAGAAAAACTGTATTTAAGTGGTGAATATGTAAAATGTGTGGTTATTCAAAATGATTTTAAAGAAAAGCAAGCCGAGCTAACGGGTGTAAAAGATAAAATAACTTCATATACGAAAGATAAGTTTATTCAAATATTAAAAGATTGTGCTGTAACTGGTATGGGAGGAAGTGATTTCCCTACTTATTTAAAATATATTGGTAAATTAAAGACTATTATTATTAATGCCGTTGAATGTGAACCATATATCACATCTGACTTTTTAGTCGCCATCTTAAAAACGGAAGAAATTTTAGAAGCGATAGATGCTATTATGGAGATAAATGAGATTGACGAAGGAATAATTGCCATCAGAGAGACTGACTATCAATTAAAAGATAAGTTTGAAACCTTTTTAGGTACGTATCCAAATATTAAACTTGTATTAGTGAAAGATTTATACCCTATTGGGTGGGAAAAACTCCTTATAAAAGAATTGCTAGGTATAAAATATGATAAAAATCCTATGGAAAAAGGGATAGTCGTAAATAATATATCAACTATCTTTGCTATTTATAAAGCTTTAAAAACAAAAAGACCAATTAGCAGAAGAATTGTAACGATAACTGGTGAAAAAATTAAAAAACCTCAAAATGTAATAATTAAAATAGGGACTCCTATTGTTGAAGTTATCAAAGAAATAGGTGGATATAAAGATGAAACAGATATAAGATTTATTGCTGGTGGTCCTATGAAGGGTGAGACTCTGCCTAATGATAATTTAATTGTAACTAAAAATTTATATGCTGTAGTGGCAATAAGTTCAAGTTGTTTTTCTTCTCCTATTACATGTGTAAGATGTGGCAGGTGTTCTAATGTATGCCCCAATTATTTATCGCCCGTTTTAATTAGAGACCGAAAAAAGCACTTTAACATCTTAAAGTCGTTACATCCTGAAAAGTGTATTGAATGTGGACTATGTTCATATATTTGTCCTTCTAAGATTGATGTTAGAGAGTCAGTTATAGAGGCAAAAAAAGAAATTAGGAGGCATTAAAATGAAGTTTGTTGTTGATAAAGGGCCCTATTTAAAAGATAAAGATTTTACTTCTAAAATAATGAAAAAACTCTTTATAGCTCTAATACCCATTATTATATTCGCTGTTTATAAGAATGGAATAATTCCCTATCAAAATGGATATATAACTTTTTATGAAGCGTTAAGACCATTGTTTATGATTATGATTGGGGGAATAACCGCCGTTATAGCAGAAATGTTATATGTCAGTTTAATATTAAAAAAACGAGAGAAAGACTTTTTCTCGTATATTAAACATTCATATGCTCTTTTTCCAGGTCTTTTCTTAGCGTTGATATTACCTATTAATACCCCTTTATGGTTAGTTATCTTAGGTAGTTTAGCAGCAACTGTTTTGGGAAAAATGCTTTTTGGTGGATTTGGTTATAATATTTTTAACCCAGCTTTAATCGGGTATTTATTTGTTAGTTCTTCTTATGGTCAGTTAATAGCGGCCAGAGGAGGTTATCTTAACGGGCAAGAATTAGACTCAATTAGTAAAGCAACGCCCCTTACTAATATCAGTAATATTGCCTTTGTAGGCTCATGGAATGAAATAGGCGCTGAATTTGGTTCTCTATCAGATTATTTTTTTGGTTTTATACCAGGATCATTAGGGGAAACGAGCACTTTCTTAATCTTAATCGCATTAATTTATTTAATTATAACAAAAGTTGTTAAATGGCGAATTCCAATCATATATATAACGACTGTTTTAATTATGACTTTTATCATAGGCACCTATAATGGGATGGAGTTATGGTTCCCCTTGTTTCAACTATTAAGTGGGGGATTAATGTTTGGAGCGGTCTTTATTGCTACTGATCCGGTAACTAGTCCTATCACTAAAACCGGACAAACTATATATGCTTTAGGTCTAGGAATCTTAACGGTTGTATTTCGCTTTTTAACTCCTTATCCTGAAGGGGTAATGACCGCTATATTATCAATGAATTTATTGGTTATTATTATTGATCGGATTGGGGCTAAAGCAAAATTTAGTATTAAAAAAACTCTTTTACCCGTAAGTATTATGATAGTGACCTTATTTTTAATAAGTTTTTATATAGGACACCATATTTCGCCACGAGAAGTGGTTGATACTAGAGTTAATATTGTTAACGTCGAAAAAATAGAAGATAAAATTACTTATGTTGCTACAGTAAGAGCTTTTGTCGGATTAATAAAAGCAGAATTAATACTAGAAAAAGATGCGATTATAGAAATAAATATAATAGAGCAAAATGAAAGTTATTGGCAAGATATTGTTAATCATGATTATATAAATACATTAATTAAAAGACAAGAATCAATAGAAGAAGTTAATACAATAGCCGGAGTAACCGTAACTGCTGATGCCCTTAAGTTGCTAGTGATAAGAGTATTAGAAGATTATGAAGAGAGGAAATAATAATATGAAAACAAAATTAATTAAACCCGTTATGGTTTTGACTATTATTGCTTTTATATGTGCTTTTTTGATATATATAGTTTATAATATGACGATAGGAGTAATAAGATGAAAAAAGAGAATTTTATGAAATCCTTATTCGATGAAAATCCAGTCTTTGTTTTATGTTTAGGATTATGTCCGGCTTTAGCAGTGACCTTTACTTTTGAAAATTCTTATATAATGGGACTTTCTGTTTTATTTGTGTTAATTTTTTCTAATGTAATCGTGTCCGTAATTTCAAAATTTGTCGATGAAGAGATTCGAATTCCGGCTTATATAATTATTATTGCTACCTTTGTAACCGTTTTAGAATTACTTATGGCTACCTATGTACCAGCTCTTTACCGAGCTTTAGGGATATATTTACCACTTATTGTGGTTAACTGCCTTATTTTAGGAAGAGCGTTATCATATGCTTCTCATCATAGTGTTTTGAAAAGTTTTATTGATGCTCTAAAAGCGGGATTAGGATTTATGTTAGCATTATCCATCCTAGGATTAATTAGAGAATTACTAGGTAATAATCAAATAACTATTATGGAAAAAATTTCTCCCTTAACTGGTTTTCTAATGGAATATCAGGTTTTTCCAAAAAATAATATTATTCCTAATAGTTTGTTCTTAAGTCCAGCGGGAGCCTTTCTAACCCTGGGTATTTTATTAGGAGTTATAAACGCGATTAGAAATAGGGGTGAAAAATAATGGGGATAGTTTCATTGTTTATTAGTAGTATATTAGTTCAAAATATAGTATTAACTAGATTTTTAGGAATATGTCCGTTTGTTGGTGTTTCTAATAAAGAAAAAAGTGCGATAGGAATGGGAGCGGCAGTTATGTTTGTCGTTACCATTTCTGGTATTATTACTTATTTTATTAATCAGTTAATCTTAATTCCAACGGAAACAACTTATTTAAGAACAATTGTTTTTGTTTTAGTAATTGCGTCTTTTGTTCAATTAACTGAAATAATTATTAAAAGATTTTTTCCTGTTTTATATGAACTTTTAGGTATTTACCTACCGTTAATAACCTCAAATTGTGCTGTTTTAGGAATTATCCTTATTAATGTTTTTAGTAATTATAATTTAATAGAAACGATTATTTATTCAATAGGTAGTAGTGTTGGTTTTGTGTTAGTAATTTATATTTTTTCTACCATTAGAGAAAGACTGGAAGAAGCGCCTATTATAAAATCCTTTCAAGGTTACCCCATCGCGCTTATCACCGCCGGAATAATGGCCTTAATCTTTTCAAGGTATATAGGATATTAAATGGCAGCCTATATTATTCTTTTAACCTTAATAATTATTACTTTTGTTCTTTATAAAATAAATAAGCCTAAGCCTAAATGTAATGATTGTGGTAATTGTCAAAAAAACAAAAATGAAATGAGGGATAAGAAATGATTGGAGTATTAATTGTAACCTTAATAGCGTTATTTTTAAGTATCTTTTTAGTTTTAATAAATCATTTTCTAAACAAAAAAGATCAACGCGTAGAAGATGTTTTGGCCTTATTGCCTGATTATAACTGTGGAGCCTGTGGTTTTCCAGGATGTCATGAATTAGCCAATCAAATTGTAAATCATAATGAAGACCCTAAGAAATGTAAACCGATAAGAGAAGAACAATACAATAATATTATTAAGTATTTAGAGAGTAAAAAAAACAATTAATTTATTCTCTTTTTTATAAAGTTTAATGTTGCATAATAACCTTGATAAAATAAATAATTATATATTTCGTCATTTACTTCTATATTAAAATTCAAGGGTGATAATCCACCTGTTTTTATTTCAACTGTTCTAGCAATATCTTTTGGACTATTCTCATAAATATCCTGTTGTATTTTTAAAAAAGAATGAAATAAAGCTGTAATATATTGAATAAGATTGTTAATTTCTTTATATTCATTTGTTGTTTTAAAACGAAACCCTAGTGTCTCATAATTAACACTCTTATTATCAAATATATTAATAGGATAATTTCTCATAATCCCTCCATCTGAAAATAAAATAGGTAAATTATTGTCATTAATTTTAATTGACTCAAAATAAAGAGGGATTGACATTGATATTCTAACAGCTTCTGCTACTTCCATTTGGGGAGTGGTTTGATAAGAAAATATCCTTGAAGTTTTATAAGACAAATCTGTTCCTATGACAAATAAATTCAAAAAAGGGATTTTCTTTTTCTTATTTCCATGTTCTGAAAATCGGCAAAAGTATAAGGATGACCCTTTTTAGTTTGGTAAAATTGTTCAGCTATTTTTTGTTTTAACCATTCGTATATGTATTCACTTGAAAACCATCCATAATTAAAAATTAATCGGTATAATCCATTTATATCACCAAATACTCTTGTTATCTCTTGCTTTAATATTGAAGGTATTTTGGTTGTCCATGATTCCTCTTTCCGACCAGGAATGTTTTTATATTCTATTGTTTCAATTATTTCTTTTGTTTCGTTAAAAGGTAGGTTAAAACTAAGTATACAAGCTGTTATTGCCCCAACCGATGTTCCCGCTACTTTTTTTATATTTGGTAAGATATTGTAATCATTTAAACATTTGATTGCGCCTAAATATGATATACCTAGAATGCCTCCTCCTTCAAATACTAAATTTTCTATCATTTTATCACCTGTTAAAATATATTTATGTTTTATACTTTAATGATTAAGATAAAATGTAGAGTTATAATACATATGTCACACAATTGAATATAAAAAAAGATACCTCTGGTATAATTAAGTTGAAAGACAAAAATTATACGAAAAGAGGTATCTCTAATGAAAATTATAACAG
>SKGN01000041.1 GCA_007117415.1 Bacilli bacterium
ACCGCATCTTGATGCCTTCCTGATAAAATAATAGCGTTATTAACATCATCATACCATACGGAATTATTATGAAACCAGTCATAATCAACCCACATTTCAGCTTTTCCATCTTCTTTAGGTAAAACCTTATTTAAATCCCACTCTTCAATAACACTACCCGTATCTCTATCAATTAAAATGATATAATCTTCAACTGTTCCTAAATGAAAATTATTACTTGCTACTAATAAGTTACCATCTTCCATTTCAAAAAAATCATGATGATAACCACCTGGCATAACATATTCTCGATATATTTTACCACTTAAATCCATTTCGACAAGTCCTACAGTATGATAAGGTGGAGCGATAGGTCGATTAGAACCAAACATTATTCTTCCGTTAGCTAATCTTTTTATATCCCAAGAATAAGATTTGGTTAAATACCATCTTGGATCTCCGTTTCGGTCAAAAGCTACATTATATCCTCGAGCGGCAATAGTAAGAAAAATTAATTCATCACTTACTTTTTCTCTATCAACTATAACATTAGTGGGTAACACAAAATCTGCTGGTAACTTTTCTGTTTTTATTATAACCTCATTACTAATATCGTTAATCGTAATTATCACTATATTTTCATAATCAGGGTATAAACCATATATAGGTAGTATATGTTCTGTATTTTTTTCAAAAGTATGCTTAATAGTCGTTAGTTCATCTTTACCCACTATTTCAATTGATACTTCTTTAGGTTCTTCAGTATTAAACATAATTAAAGCGGTAAGGGGGGAAATTTCATATGGATTCAAAACTACCTTAGGGTTATCTACCCTATAATTATTAACCCTTAAATCAGCTAAATACTGCTCTTCTAAATTATTTTGAATCAATAAAATATCATCTATTTTTTCAACCTCCATCGGGGCATTAAAATAGTTATGAGTTAAACTAACACTAATTATTGATAATATAATTACCCCTAAAATAACATATGATTTAATGTTTTCTTTCATTTTTCCTCCAATATTAATTATTACCTATTAAATATTTTTTTAATTCATCCTTATTTGGTGATTGACCATAAAACTTTACTTCTTAATCAATAACAAGTGCTGGAACGCTCATTACTCCATATTCCATTATTTTAGATAAATCTTCTACCTTTTCAAGGTCAACATCAATACCTAATTCAGCGATAACTTCGTCAACTTTTTGATATAAATTTTTGCAAGTAGGACAACCAGTTCCTAAAACTTTTATCTTCATTTAGTCACCTCCTTTAAATAAATTTTTTATATAATAAACGGTTGTAACAAATTAAATAAATAACCAATGCCAATTATACCAATGGTTACTAGCGTAATAAAAATGGTTAGCAACTTAATTTTAACAACCTTACTTATCATTATCATCGACGGTATAGACATAGCGGTTACTGCCATCATAAAGGAAAGAATAGTCCCTATAGAAGCACCTTTATCAAACAAAGCACTCGCTATAGGAATAGTCCCAAATATATCAGCATAAATAGGTATCCCTATTAAAACAGCTAATAATACTGCTAAAGGGTTATTACTACCTAAGATACCACTAATTATATCACGAGGAATAAAATTATGAATAAAACTACCTATTCCTACCCCAATTAATATAAAAATCCATACTTTTTTAGCAATGTTTTTTACTTGCTTTAAAGAATAATTAATTCTTTCTTTAGTTGTGAATGATGAACACTCTAAGTTCACTCCTTTAACGTTTTTAACATAATCCATAACCTGATCCTCTAACTTTAATAATTCAATAATCATTCCTGCTATAACCGCTAGAATCATTCCTATTAATACATATAGAATTGCTACATTTATCCCAAATATTGTTAACAGTAACAAAAAAGCAGCCGGATTTACTAAAGGACTAGCTGTTAAAAAGGAAAAAGTAATACCGATGGGAAGACCAGAAGAAGTAAACCCTATAAATATTGGAATACTAGAACAACTACAAAAAGGAGTCAAAGACCCTAATAAGGCTCCCATTATATTACCTTTAATTCCCTTAAATTGATTTAGAATTTTTTTAGTTCTTTCTGGAGGAAAGAAACTTTGAATATAAGATATTATAAAAATAAGTACTACTAATAAAATAAATATCTTAGCTACATCATATATAAAAAATTGTAAAGCATTACCCAAAACAGTTGCTGACTCTATTCTTAATATTTTTTCAACTATTAATCTCGACAAATCATTTAACCATGTCATTTTGAAAAAATAATTATTAAAGATTGAAAAAAAATTCATTTTATAACTCCCAATCTTTTAGTTTACATCCGCGAGTTCCATTCAATCTATTTTTTGCTCGAATTAAATCATCCTTAAATTTAATATAATGAGAATAATTATACTCAATTATGTTTTTTAAGAAAGATTCATAAATATCATTTTTAACTAAATTATAACTAATCCACGAACCCTTTTTATTATAACCAACAAGGGAAGCTTCTTTTAATATCAATAAATGTCTTGATACCGTTGATTGTGGCAAATTAAGTATTTCAGCTATTTCACAAACATATAAATCAGCATACGATAATATATTTAGTATTCTTAATCTAATTTCATCCCCTAAACATTTAGTTATTTTTAATATTTCAACCACTAGTACTACCTCCTCATCATATCCGCGTTTTCGAATGACCGCATATAATATCATTATATGAAAGCACTTATTATATGTCAATGCAAATTGAAAATTAAGGTATATAAAAAGCACTTATTTTTTTAAGTGCTTTTCCTTCGTTTTATAAATTGTTTTTGTTAAAGCGGCTTCATCTAATAACTTAAGAAAATCTATTTGTTTTAAAAAACTTTGATTGGATTGTCAACACTTTTTAGGACAGTTTTATGATAGACATTCTTTAAATCTAATTGGCGTTAGATAACCTAACGAACCATGAATCCTTATATTATTATACCAATTAACATAATCAAATAATTCTAACTCCAGTTCTTCTAGACTATTAAATATTCTATTGAATGCAAACTCTGTTTTAATTATTTTATATGTGGCTTCAGCAACGGCATTATCATAGGGACATCCTTTATTACTCAATGATCGTTTAATATTGAATGTTACTAATAAATCCTCAATTATTTTATTTTTAAATTCGTTGCCCCTATCTGTATGAAATAATCTTATTTCGCTTAGATTGTTTTTTATCCTCGAAAAAGCTTTATAAACCAGTTCGGCTGTTTTATGCGAACCACATGAATAACCAACTATTTCACGATTAGATAGGTTTATAATAACGCATATATAATGCCATTTATTAAGAACTCTTACATAAGTTAAATCGCTCACAACAACATCAAGGTATTTATTATTATTAAATTCACGATTTAATATATTTCCTATATTATCATTATTAATTGTTTGTTTTTGAACTTTATATTGCTTAATTGTATAATTAGATACTAGACCGTTAAGTTTCATTAGAATTCTTATTTTTCTTAGGCTTGCCTGATATCCTAGGATATCAAGTTCATGTTTTATTTTTCTTGAACCATAATTATTACGACTCTCCTTAAATATTCTAACTATTTCCTTTTCTAATTTAATATCTTTTCTTTTGTTTTTTCGTTGATAATAAACTAATGATCTTGCTATTTTTAATTTCTCGCACATTGCGCTGATACTGTATTTATTACTATTTGCTTTTATAATAATTATTTTCGTCCCATTATCAGCGCTGCTTGCTTTAAAATATCGACCTCCATTTCCAATTCTTTATTCCTTTTCCTTAAAGAAATAAGTTCGTTTTCTTCCGGAGTTCTATTATCAGCTGCTTTAAATGAACCGCTGTTTTCAAATTGATAAATCCATTTATAAATAGTACTTCTTCCTATATCATATTCTTTACTTATTTCTAATACGGATTTGCCATTCCTAAATAAACTTACTATTTGCTTTTTAAAATCATCATTAAAATTTTTTTTTGACATCTTTATTCCTCCAATAATTATTTTTATTTTATCATAACTATTGTCTCTCTAAAAGTTGTCCTATTTATTGTAACCTATCCATAAAGTAGAAAATATTATCCCTACATTATTAAAACAAAACATAGATGTTGTTATTTTAGATCCGCCAAGAGGTGGTAGCGATAATAAAACACTCGATTGTATAATAAAATTAAGTCCTAAG
>SKGN01000048.1 GCA_007117415.1 Bacilli bacterium
AAAAAAAATGAAAATAATTCATTTTTTCTATTGCGTTACATATACTAAATTTGGTATAATTAGTTTCGTGTGACTGCTAAGATGTGCAAGGTTGCTGATACGCCAGGTTAAGTTGTTGTTATAAAACAAGGTTATCAGGTTGTTTGTATGGAGCAAGTCTATACTAGATATAGACGAAGGGAGGATATTATGGCAAATAAGGTTCGTATTAAATTAAAGTCGTATGATCATAGAACGTTAGATAAAGCGGCGTTAAAGATTGTTGAATCAGTGAAAAAAACAGGTGGAGAAGTAAGTGGGCCAGTCCCATTACCAACTGAAATAAAAAAATATACCATTTTAAGAGCTGTTCACAAATATAAAGATTCTCGTGAACAATTTGAAAGACGCACTCATAAAAGATTAATCGACATTAACAATCCTAGTAAAGAAACCATTGAGGGATTAACTCATTTGGATTTACCTAGTGGTGTTGAAATTGAAATAAAACTATAACAATATACAAGGAGGAGTAATTATGAAGAAAGGAATCTTAGGACGTAAAATGGGAATGACTCAAGTTTTTACCAAAAACGGAGTTTTAATCCCTGTTACGGTTATTGAAGTTGAACCAAATATAGTAACTCAAATAAAAACAGTTGATACAGATGGCTATGACGCTATTCAATTAGGTTTTTCTTCTAAAAAAGAAAGAGTGAGTAACAAACCAGAAATGGGTCACTTTAAAAAGGCGAATACGTCACCTAAGCGCTTCTTAAAAGAAATTAGAGGTATAGATACATCTAATTATCAATTAGGACAAGAAATAAAGGTTGATTTTTTTGAAGTTGGAGAAGTGGTAGATGTTACCGGAACTTCAAAAGGAAAAGGCTTTCAAGGTGTTATTAAAAGACATAATCAATCACGTGGTCCTATGACTCATGGTTCGCAATATCATAGAGGTGTAGGTTCATTAGGGCCTATGAGTCCAATGCGCGTTCTTAAAGGTAAAAATTTGCCAGGGCATATGGGAAGTGAAGTTGTTACGATTCAAAATCTTGAAATTGTAGCGATTGATATTGAAAATAATATTATATTAATAAAAGGAAATATTCCTGGTCCTAAAAAGTCTTTGGTTATTGTTAGGACTTCAATTAAAAAGCCTAATATGAAAAAAAATATGGAAGATCTTAATATATATGAAACTGAAGATATTGTTGAGGTTTCAGAAGAAAAAATAACTGAAGAAATGATTGAATCAAATGAATCGGTTGAAGAAAATCAAGAGATAACTGAAGAGAAAAAGGAAGAATCGTCACCAGAAAAAACGGAATAAGTTTATTCTTTATAGTGATGATGAAAGGAGGAAACAAGATGCCAAAAATAGCTCTTTTAAATATAAAAGGTGAAAAAATTAAAGATATAGAACTAAATGATGATGTTTGGGGAATAGAACCTAATGATTCAGTTCTATATGATGCTGTTATTTTAGCAAGAGCATCCTTAAGACAAGGAACTCATAAAGTAAAAACACGTAGCGAAGTTAGTGGTGGTGGCAGAAAACCATGGCGTCAAAAGGGTACAGGTCATGCTCGTCAAGGTACGATTAGAGCACCACAATGGAAAGGTGGAGGAATTGTTTTTGGTCCTCAACCACGTAGTTATGACAAGAAAATGAATAAAAAAGAAAGAAGAATAGCGTTAAAATCAGCTTTATCATATAAGTTTATGAATAAAGAGTTAATAGCGCTAGATAAATTAATTTTAGATACACCCAAAACAAAAAATATTGATGGTATATTTAATGAATTAAAAATTAATAAATCAGTGTTAATTGTTACTGATAATATTGATGAAAATTTAATTTTAGGAACAAGAAACTTAAAATATATTAAGGTTATTGAACCCCATGAAGTTAATGTTAATGATTTAATAACATATGATGGTTTAATTATTACGGAAACAGGAATTAGAAAATTAGAGGAGGTGCTTTTATAATATGAATAATTATAGAGACATTTTAAAAGCGCCAATTATTACTGAAAAGAGCGCTAATATAGCTCAAAATGAAAGAAAATATATATTTAAGGTAGATCCTAAAGCTACTAAAATAGAAATAAAGCAAGCGGTAGAACATATTTTTAAAGTTAAAGTTGATAAGGTTAATACAATTAATGTTCACCCTAAGAAAAAAAGGGTTGGACGTTATTCAGGGATGACTAACAAGTATAAGAAAGCAATCGTTACTTTAGTTGAAGGAAGTAAAATAGATTTATAAGGAGGATTAATATGCCAGTTAAAAATTATAAGCCAACTACTAATGCCAGAAGAAAAATGAGCACTTTAGCAAATAATGATTTAACTAATGCTAGGCCTGAAAAAAGTTTAGTAGTTAAACTAAATAAAAAAGGCGGTCGTAATAATCAAGGTAAAATCACGGTAAGGCATCAGGGTGGTGGTGTTAAAAGGAAATATCGTCTTATTGATTTTAAGCGGAATAAAGATAATATCACTGGTGTGGTTGAATCTATTCAATATGATCCAAATAGAACCGCTAACATTGCTTTGATCAATTATAAAGATGGTGAAAAAAAATATATTATTGCCCCGCTTGACTTAAAAGTAGGGGATGAAATCATTAGTGGAGCCAATGTTGATATAAAATTAGGTAATGCATTACCACTTATGAATATTCCGGTGGGATCAGTTGTTCATAACATAGAATTAAGACCCGGAAAAGGAGCTCAAATAGCGCGTTCAGCGGGTAGTAGTGCTCAAATTCTTGGACGTGAGGATAAATACGTATTATTAAGATTAAAAAGTGGCGAAACCAGAAAAGTATTAGGAAGCTGTAGGGCTACTATTGGCGAAGTAGGTAATACTGATCATGAGTTAGTAAAAATAGGGAAAGCCGGTCGTAAACGTTTAATGGGAGTTAGGCCAACAGTAAGAGGATCAGTTATGAATCCTGTTGATCATCCACATGGTGGTGGAGAAGGTAAGGCTCCTATTGGAAGAAAACAACCGATGACACCATGGGGTAAACCAACTCTAGGCTATAAAACTAGAAAAAATAAAAAAGCTTCAAATAAAATGATAATTAAGGGTCGTAATAAATAAGAAAGGATGATTTAAATGGCTAGAAGTTTAAAAAAAGGACCATATGTGTTTGACCGATTAATGAAAAAGATAGCGGACTTAAATAAAGCAGGAAAAAAAGAAGTTGTTAAAACTTGGTCACGCCGTTCAACTATTTATCCTGAATTTATTGGACACACTTTTGCAGTACATAATGGTAAAGAATTCATACCTGTTTATATAACAGAAGATATGGTTGGACATAAACTTGGGGAATTTTCACCAACACGTAAATTTACTGGACATGGTGGCGAAAAATAATTATCACTCGGAAGGAGGACTAGTATGGAAGCGAAAGCAGTTGCGAGAGAATTAAGAATATCAGCCGATAAAACGAGATTAGTAATTGATTTAATTCGTAACAAAAATGTTACCGAAGCTTTTGATACTTTAAATAATATAAATAAAAAAGCTTCAAGAATAATAAAGAAAGTTTTGGATTCAGCTGTTGCGAATGCCCAAAATAATTTAGGATTAGATAAAAACAAATTATTTATAAAAGAGTGTTATGTTGATGAAGGTCAAGTATTAAAAAGAATAAAACCAGATTCAAGAGGGCATGTTGGAAGAAAAGATAGAAGATATAGCCATATTACGGTTGTAGTCTCAGAAAAACAATAGCAAAGGAGGGAAACTGATGGGTCAAAAAGTTAGTCCGATCGGACTTAGAATTGGAATAAATAAGGATTGGCAATCAAAGTGGTATGCATCAAAAAAAGATTTTGGAGATATTTTAAATAAGGATATTAAAATTCGTGCATATTTAGAAAAGAAATTAAAGGATGCCGCTATTTCTGATATTTTAATTGAACGAAGAACCAAAAACACCGAAATATTTATACATACATCTAAGCCAGGTATTGTAATTGGTCATGGTGGTAAAGAAATAGATAATTTAAGAAAAGAGTTATCTTCTTTGGTTGATGAAAATATAAAAATTTCAGTGATTGAAATAAAAAAACCAGAAATGGTAGCCAAAATTGTAGCAGATAATATAGCGCATCAAATTGAAAATAGAGTATCTTTTCGTATCGCTCAAAAGCGTGTGATTAGAAACACTATGAAATCTGGCGCTAAGGGAATTAAAACCTCTGTATCAGGACGTTTAGGCGGGTCTGATATGGCGCGTACTGAAGGATATACCGAAGGGATGATACCACTTCATACTTTAAGAGCAAATATTGATTACGCCGTTAGTGAAGCAAATACTACTTTCGGTAAAATCGGAGTTAAAGTGTGGATATATAAAGGTGAAATCCTTCCTGAAAAAAAGAACAAGGGAGGTAATACGCATGTTAATGCCAAAGAAAACAAAGTATCGTAAACCTCATCGTATTAAATATGAAGGAAAAGCCAAAGGTAATATTAAATTAAATTTTGGTGAATATGGTTTAATGGCTAAAGAAGGAAGTTGGATTACATCTCAACAAATTGAAGCAGCTCGTGTAGCTATGACTAGATATATGAAGCGTGGCGGAAAGGTTTGGATTAATATTTTTCCTCATTTAGCAAGAACTAAAAAGCCTTTAGAAACCCGTATGGGTAAAGGAAAAGGTGCACCTGAAGAATGGGTAGCAGTTGTTAAAGAAGGTAAAATTATGTTTGAAATTGGTGAGGTTTCAGAAGTTATTGCCAAAGAAGCTTTAAGACTTGCGGCTCATAAATTACCAATTAAAACAAAATTTATAACTAAAGAAGATGGTGGTGAAAGCAATGAAGATTAATGAAATCAGGGATTTAACCACTGAAGAAATAATCAAAAGAATAGATGAATACAAGGAAGAATTATTTAATTTACGCTTTGAACAAGCTACTGGTAATCTAGAAAAACCTTCTAGAATCAATGAGTTAAGGAAGACAATTGCTAGAATGAAAACGATTATTAAAGAGCGCGAATTAAAACAAGATTAAAGGAGGTTTTTTATGAGTAAAAAACAAAAAAAAGAAGTTATTGGTAAAGTTATCAGTGTTAAAAATGATAAAACAATAACGGTTTTAGTAGAAACATATCGTAAAGACTCATTATATGGTAAAAGAGTTAAAAACTCTAAAAAATATCGTGCTCATGATGAGCAAAATATTGCCAAAGAAGGAGATAAAGTTTTAATTGTGGAGACAAGACCATTATCTAAAACAAAACGTTATATATTAGATAAAGTGCTTGAAAAAGCAGTTATTATATAGTTCAAATATTCGGGAGGAGGATAATTATGATTCAACAAGAAAGTCGTTTAAAAGTAGCTGATAATTCAGGAGCTCGCGAACTATTAGTAATTAGAGTTCTTGGTGGCAGCAGGGTAAAATCAGGAAATATTGGTGATGTAGTTGTTGGAACGGTGAAAAAAGCAACTCCTAATGCAGCCTTAAAAGCAGGAAAAGTGGTTAAAGCGGTAATAATTAGAAGTAAATCAGGAGCAAGAAGAAAAGATGGATCATATATAAAATTTGATGATAATGCTTGTGTAATCATAAAAGATGATAAGAGTCCAGTAGGAACTAGAGTATTAGGACCTGTGGCTCGAGAACTTCGTGATAAAAATTATATGAAAATTATTTCTTTAGCGACAGATGTTCTATAATTTTAAAGGAGGATGTATATGAGTTTAAAAACAGGAGATAAGGTAATTATAAGAGTCGGCAAAGATAAAGGTAATACCGGGAAAATAATAAAAGTTTTAAAAAAAGAAGCAAAAGTTTTAGTTGAGGGTATTAATATGGTTAAAAAACATCTTAAACCAGATAATAATAACCAAAATGGTGGCATTGTTGAAAAAGAAGCTCCTATTCACATATCAAATGTTAAATTATGTGATTCTAGCAATACCCAAGAAGTAACTAAAAAACCAAAAACCGTAAAGAAGGAAGCAAAATCTAAAAAAGAAACCAAATAATTGGAAGGAGGATATCTATGAACCGCCTAAAAGAAAAAGTAACAAAGGAAATAGTTCCTAGTTTAATAAAAAAATATAATTATAAATCAATTATGCAAGCGCCTAAAATAGAAAAGATTGTGATTAATATTGGTGTAGGCGAGGCGATAACCAATCGAAAAATGTTAGATTCATCTCTAAAAGAATTAGAATTAATAACGGGAGAAAAACCGGTTATTACTAAAGCTAAGAAATCAATTGCCGGTTTTAAATTAAGAGCGGGATCACCTATAGGATGTAAAGTGACACTAAGAGGCGAAAGTATGTTTATCTTTTTAGATAAATTAATCAATGTTGTTTTACCTCGTGTTCGTGATTTTAGAGGTGTATCTCCCAAATCGTTTGATGGGAGAGGAAATTATACAATGGGAATTACGGAACAATATATTTTTCCGGAAATTATATACGATGATGTGTTAAAAATGCGTGGAATGGACATTGTGTTTGTAACTACAGCAAAAACTGATGAGGAAGCATTTGATTTATTAAGTGGTTTAGGCATTCCTTTCAGAAAACAGTCTTAATAAAGGAGGGACTTCATGGCAAAGAAAAGTCTTATAGTAAAAGCTTCAAGACCGAAGAAATTTAAGGTTCGTGAATATACAAGATGTCAAAAATGTGGCCGACCACATGCAGTTATGAGTGAATTTAAATTATGCCGTATTTGTTTTAGAGAACTTGCATATAAAGGACAAATACCAGGCATAAAAAAATCAAGTTGGTAACAATAAATTCGAAGGGAGGATTTATATGGTAGTTAATGATCCAATCGCAGATATGCTTACTAGAATACGTAATGCTAATCAAATGCGATACAAGGAAGTTGTAATGCCTAATTCTAAATTAAGGTACGATATTGCAAAAATATTGAAAGAAGAAGGATATATACAGGGTTATAAATTAGGAAAAGGCGAAGTTCAAGATAATTTAATTCTAACATTAAAATATGGTGAAAAAAAGCAAAGAGTAATCACAGGGTTAAAGAGAATTTCTAAACCAGGTTTACGCGTATATGCAAAAGTTGAAGAAATTCCAACTGTTTTAAACGGACTAGGAATTGCTATCATTTCAACTTCAAAAGGTCTTATGACTAATAAACAAGCACGTAAGGAAAAAATGGGTGGCGAAGTTTTAGCCTATATATGGTAACAACTGCATTAAGGAGGTGCAAAAATGAGTCGTATTGGAAAAAGAGAATTAACAATACCAGAAAATGTTAACGTGTCGTTAGAAAATGATGTTTTTACTGTTAAAGGCCCTAAGGGTGAATTAGTACTTAACATACCTAAAAATGTAGTTGTTAATATAGTAGATAAAACTTTAACAGTTGAGGTAAAAAAAGAGAGTATTGAATTAAAAGCAATTCATGGAACAATTAACGCTCTTATTTCTAACATGTTAATAGGTGTTAGTGAAGGATATGAAAAAGGAATAGAAATAGTAGGAGTTGGATATCGTTTTCAAGTAAGAGATAAAAAGGTAATTGTTAATGCTGGATATTCACATCCAGTTGAATTAGAGATTCCTGTTAATTTACAAGTTGAAAGTATAAGTAATACTGAAATTGTTGTTAAAGGTTATGATAAGCAAGAAGTTGGCGAATTTGCAGCTACTATTAGAAAAATAAGGAAACCAGAGCCTTATAAAGGAAAAGGTATTAGATATAAAGGTGAGAAAATACGTCGTAAGGAAGGCAAGAAAGCTGCCAAATAATAAGCAAAGGAGAGATTCAGACAATGATAAAGAAAGAACCAAGAAACATTGCTAGAAAAGCTAGACATGATCGAATAAGAAAAAATATTTCAGGAACTGAAAGTTTACCTAGGCTTAATGTTTTTAGATCAAATAGTAATATAAGTGCTCAAATTATTGATGATACTAAGGGTATTACTTTAGTTAGTGCTTCATCTTTAGATAAAGCACTAAAAATAAAAAACGGCGGAAATATTGAGGCTGGTAAATTAGTCGGCGAGGCAATTGCTAAAAAAGCATTAAAAGCAAAAATAAATAAAGTTGTATTTGATAGAGGTGGACACCTATATCATGGACGTGTGAAGGCTTTAGCGGAAGCAGCACGTAGCAACGGATTAGAATTCTAAAAGGAGGGTAACAAATGGTATATAAATCTAAAGAACCCGTAAAAAAAGAATATGAAGAACAAGTAATTTCAATTAATCGTGTTACAAAAGTTACCAAAGGTGGCCGTCAATTTAGATTTGCGGCGACAGTTGTAGTTGGTAATAAAAAAGGTTTAGTGGGCTTAGGAACAGGCAAAGCTAATGAAGTTCCAGATGCAGTAAAGAAGGCTATTCAAGCGGCTACTAAAAATTTAATTAGAGTTCCACTTGTTGAAGAAAGAACGATTCCTCATGAAGCTATTGGTTATAGTGGGGCTGCTCAAGTTTTAATTAAACCTGCTAAAGCTGGTAATGGTGTTATTGCCGGAGGACCAGTTCGTGCTGTTTTAGAAATGGCTGGTATTCAAGACGTTATTTCTAAATCACTTGGTTCTAATACAAAAATTAATATAGCTCGCGCTACGATTTCAGCTCTAACGCAACAGAAAACAGTTGAAGAAATTGCTAAACTTAGAGGAAAAACAGTAGAGGAGATTATAGGATAATGAAATTACATAATTTAAAGTATAACGAAGGTTCAAAAAAAAGTAGTAAAAGAGTTGGTCGTGGTTCAAGTAGCGGAACTGGTAAAACTAGTGGTAGAGGTCATAAAGGTCAAAATGCAAGAAGTGGCGGCGGTGTAAGAATTGGTTTTGAAGGTGGTCAAATACCTTTATTTAGGCGTGTAGCTAAAAGAGGGTTTAATAATTTTAATTTTAGAACCAAATATGCTGTTATTAATGTAAATGACTTAAATATTTTTGAAGAAGGAACAATAGTAACACCGGAATTATTAAAAGAATTAGGAATAACCAAAAATTTATTAGATGGCCTAAAAATATTAGGTTATGGTAATTTAGAAAAAAAAATAACAGTTAAAGCCCATAAATTTTCGGCAACAGCAAAGGAGAAAATAGAAGCATCTGGTGGAAAAGTAGAGGTGATTTAGTATGTTTGCTATTATAAAGCAAATATTCAGCCCTAAAAATAAGGATATTCAAAAGAGAGTATTATTTACTTTAGGGGCCTTACTTATATTTGAGTTAGGGACTACTGTTTCTGTTCCTGGAACAGAGAGTATTGTAAAAGACTTAGGCTTTCTTGAACTTATTAATGCCATGGGTGGAGGGGCATTAAAAAATTTTTCTATCTTTGCATTAGGAGTTATGCCGTATATTTCAGCATCTATTATTATGCAATTATTACAAATGGATATAATTCCTTACTTTGCAGAATTATCTAAGCAAGGTCATATGGGAAGACAAAAGTTAAATAGAATAACGAGATATATTGGGATTTCCATCGCTTTTTTACAAGGTTATATCTTCTCGTTTGCCTTTCTTCCAGAAGGTGCCGGTTCTTTAGAGTATATGAGAATTGCCATTATATTAACAGCTGGAACAGCGTTCTTATTATGGATAGGCGATCAAATAACCCAAAAAGGAATTGGAAATGGGATCTCGCTTATAATTATGGCTGGTATTCTATCTACTATTCCAATGATGTTTATTAATGCCTTTAATGAAATGGTAGTATTAACTACTACTCAAGCAACATTCATTGGAGTTATAAGTTTTATCCTATTTATTGCAATTTATTTTGCAATTGTTATTGGAATAATATTTATTCAACAATCAGAACGTCGTATTCCAATTCAATATTCCAATAGAACCACTACAGCATATGGTTCAAAACAATCATATATGCCCGTTAAATTAAATTCGGCAGGTGTTATTCCTGTTATATTCGCTTCAATGGCGATAGCCGTTCCAGCTACTATAGCTCAGTTTACAACAAGTGAGCGAATAATTCTTATTGTTGAAAAATATTTTAATTATGATACTTTAACAGGGTTTACTTTATATATGGTTTTAATTATTTTATTTGCATATTTTTATACTTTTATGCAACTAAAACCTGAAGAACTATCATCTAATTTACAAAAAAATGGTGGTTATATTCCAGGTATTAGACCTGGAAAAGAAACAGCTAAATATATAACTCAAGTACTAATAAGATTAACTTTAGTAGGTTCTATCTTTTTGGTTATAGTAGCTGGATTACCGATTGGTTTTTCTAATATGTCTAATTTAAGTGCTAATATAACGATTGGTGGAACAGGGTTATTAATAGTAGTAGGGGTAATGTTAGAAACTTATAACCAATTAGAAAGCAAATTATTAGCAAGAAATTATAATAGAGCAAGGAAGTGAAGAAATGAATAATATTATCCTTATAGCACCACCGGCAGCGGGCAAAGGTACCCAAGCCACAATGTTAAAAGATAAATATAATATAGCCCATATTTCGACAGGGGATTTATTAAGAAATGAAGTAGCAACAGGCTCTAAAAGAGGATTATATATTGGTCAGATACAAGCTGAAGGTGGTATTGTAGATGATGATATTGTTTTAGAATTACTTGAAAAAAGAATTCAAAAAAGTGATTGTGATAATGGTTATATTTTGGATGGCTTTCCTAGGACAATTAATCAAGCCGAAAAATTTAACGAAATGATAGCTAGGTATAATAAACCAATTAATTATGTTATTTTCTTAGATATTAAAAAAGAAGAGGCTATGAAAAGAACGCTAGGTAGAGTTACTTGCCCTGAATGTAAAACAATCTATAGTTTATATAAAGATAAATTTGAAATCGAAGGAATTTGTAATAAGTGTCATTTTAAGTTAGAGTATAGAAATGATGATAACGAAGAAACCTTTAATAAACGTTTTGATACTTATCTTGACAAGACCAAACCGTTAATTGATTATTATCAATCAAAAGGATTATTAAGTTGTGTAAAATGTTGTGAAGAAAAAGAAGATACCTTTAAACAGGTTGAAGCAATAATAAATAAGGAAAAAAATGATTAGTATCAAGAGTGATCGGGAAATTGAGTTGATGAAAAAAGCAGGTAATATAGTGTTTAAGACTCATAACCATTTAAAATCGTTTATTAAACCAGGTGTAACCACTAATAAATTAAACGATATAGCTGAAAAGTTTATTATTGAACAACAGGCGTCACCATCATTTAAAAATTATAATGGTTTCCCTAAATCAATATGTATTTCTATAAATGATGAGGTTGTCCATGGTATACCGAGTGAGCGATTACTAAAAGAAGGGGATATTGTTTCAATTGATATAGGGGCTAATTATAAAGGTTATCATAGTGATTCCGCATGGACATATCCAGTTGGTAAAATAAGCTATGACAAAGAATTTTTATTAAAAGAAACTAAAGAAGCCTTATATGAAGGAATTAGAAAAATACATTCTGGTATTAGAATTGGTGATATTAGTAACGCTATTGAAGGTCATGCTAATAAACATGAATTATCAATTGTTAGAGAATTAGTTGGTCATGGTGTAGGCAATAAAATTCATGAAGATCCTGATATACCTAATTATGGCAAACCTAATACCGGTCCCTTATTAAAAGCAGGTATGGTTATTGCAATTGAGCCAATGCTAAATTTAGGTACAAAAGATATATGTATAAAGGATGATAACTGGACGATAGTAACCTCAGATGGAAGTCCTTCGGCTCACTTTGAACATACTGTTTTAGTTACCGATAACGGTTATGAAATTTTAACAGGAGAGTGATTAAATGGCAAATAAAGACGCTATTGAAATGGATGGTACTATATTAGATATATTACCAGGAGGAAAATTTAAAGTTGAACTTGAAAATAAGTACATAGTTACAGCCCATGTTTCTGGTAAAATCCGAATGAACTATATTCGCATTTTACCAGGTGACAAAGTAAAGATAGAATTATCGCCATATGATTTAACCCATGGGCGTATAACCTATAGAAAATAATAGGAGGGATAAAATGAAAGTAAGACCGTCAGTAAAAAAAATCTGTCCAAAATGTAAAATTATTAAGCGTAATGGAAAAACAATCGTAATTTGTGAAAATCCAAAACATAAGCAAAGGCAAGGATAGGAGGTGCGTATAAATGGTACGTATTAAAGGTGTTGATATACCAAATGAAAAAAGAATTGAAATTTCATTAACTTATATTTATGGGGTAGGAAAAAAATTATCAAAAACGATATTAGAAAGCGCTGAAATAGACTTAAATAAAAAAACTGGCGATTTAAATAATGACGAAATAGTAAAATTACGTGATGAGTTAAATAACCGTTTAGTTGAAGGTGATTTAAGACGTGAAGTTAATATGAACGTCAAAACAAAAGTTGAAATTGGAAGTCATCAAGGATTACGTCACCGAAAAGGATTACCAGTTAGAGGTCAAAAAACAAGAAGCAATGCAAAAACGCGTAAGGGTCGTGGAAAAGTTGTTGCTAATAAGAAAAAAGCAAGTTAATTAAGTAAATATATAAAGGAGGTTAAAAAATGGCATATAAACCAAGAAAAAGGAAAACAAAGAAGAATGTTCCTGAAGGATATGCTCATATTCATTCGAGTCAAAACAATACCATAGTAACAATTACGGATAAAGATGGTAGTACTTTAAGTTGGGCTTCATCTGGAACGATGGGATTTAAAGGTTCTAAAAAAGGTACCCCATATGCAGCCGGTTTATCAGCAGAAGCAGCAGCCAAAGCAGCTATGGAATCAGGAATGAAGCGAGTTGAAGTATATGTTAAAGGATTAGGACCTGCTCGTGAAACAGCAATGCGTTCTTTACAATCAGCCGGTTTAGAAATTACAGCTATTAATGATGTGACGCCAGTTCCACATAACGGATGCCGTCCACCTAAACGTCCAAGAGGATAAAAGAAAAGGAGTGATTACAATGCCAAAGGCAAAAATTACTGAAGTAGAATCAAACAATAGCTTAAATGTATCAGTAAATTTAGAATATACTGAAAATAACGATATGAGTTTAGTATATGAAAAATCTAAGTATCGCTTAACAGAATTTATCGAAGGTAATAATTATGGAAAGTTTGAAATAGAACCCCTTGAAAGAGGTTTTGGTACAACCTTAGGCCATGCTCTTAGGAGAGTTATGTTATCTTCATTACCTGGAGACGCAATTAGAAGTGTTTATATTGAAGGTGTCTTGCATGAATTTCAAACAATAGAAGGTGTTATAGAAGATGTCACCGCTATTATTTTAAATTTAAAAAATGTTGTTGTGAAAAAGACAGTTGAAGAAGATGTTATTATAAAAATAAGTGCTGAAGGAGAAGGTCCTTTAACAGCCGGATGTTTAGAAAGACAACCAGATATTGAGATTATGAATCATGATCAAGTCATAGCAACTTTAGCGAAAAAAGGCAAATTAGAAATGGAACTAACAGTTAGTAGTGGAAGAGGTTATATTCGAGCTGAAGAAAATAAAAAATTTATTGCTAATGATAAAATCGGGGTTATTTCCATTGATGCCCTTTATTCACCAATTGAAAGAGTTAATTATGAAGTGGAAACAGCACGTGTAGGGCAAGATGATAGTTATGATAAGTTAATTATGTATGTTTGGACTGATGGATCAGTTTTACCTCAAGAAGCTTTAGCTCAAGGAGCTAGTATTTTAATAACCCAATTAGAAAAAATAGATGATCCAGAATATACTGAAGCTATAAAAGGATTAATGAAACAAAATGAAGAAGATCCTAAACAAAAAGCTTTAGAAAAATCTATTGATGATTTAGAGTTATCAGTTAGAGCTTATAATTGCTTAAAAAGAGCAAATATTAATACCGTTGCTGATTTAGTAAATAAATCAGAGAATGAAATGTTAAAAATACGTAATTTAGGTAAAAAATCTTTTAAAGAAGTTATTGATAAAGTAAAAGAAATGGAACTTACTTTTAGAATAGATGAATAGACAAGGAGGATATTATGGCTTATCGAAAATTAGGACGTGACACCCAACATAGAAGAGCATTATTAGCTAATTTAACTAAAGATCTTATTACACATGAATCTATTCAAACTACTGAAACAAGAGCTAAAGAAGTTCAAAGAAAAGTAGAAAAGATGATTACATATGGTAAAAATGGTTCTTTGGTTTCAAGAAGAAAAGCGTTAGCGTTCCTACACAATGATAATAATGTAGTGAAAAAAGTTTTTAATGATTTAGCAAAACGTTACGAAAATAGAGATGGCGGATACACTAGAATTTTAAAATTAGACGAAAGAAAAGGCGATGATGCCTTAATTGTAGTGCTTGAGTTAGTATAAACCTTTATTAGATAAGGAAAACAAGTAAATAAAATTACTTGTTTTTTTCTGCAAATTACCGCTTATTTTTCGAACGATTGATTTCTAAACAATATTCATGATATAAATATAATAGAAAATATAGGAGTATTTATGAAAAAGGGATTTACGTTAGTAGAATTGTTAGCGGTCATCGTTATTTTAGCTGTTATTCTAGCCATAGCAATACCAGCTATTACAGGTTTAATAAATAATGTTACC
>SKGN01000062.1 GCA_007117415.1 Bacilli bacterium
AAGTTCTAAAATCAATATATATACATTATATGACTATGGTTTGTACGCTATAGTTTTTATTATAATATTAAGTTTAGTCATTAGTGTAATAAATAAACCTTACTAACTCTATTTTTTAGGTTTTTTACATAAATCTTAAAATATAGGTTTTTTAAGGAATTTCCACTCGCACTATACAAAATAATCTTATAATATATACACTTATTGTTTTTTGGTTTCAATATGGTAGAGATAGATATAATTATTATATTTATTTATATATTATATATTATTACTATATAGTAGTAACACTATTATATAGAAAAAACACGCACGCACTTTATATCATTACTACAAAATAAAACTAAATCATTTACTAATCAATAACAACAATTATATTTTGACTAGTCAATGATTACAAAGGTTTATATATTTAAAGGTATTATATATATTATCCTAACAAGGGAGCAATTAACAAAATGGTAATAAAAACAAATAGACAATTAAAAAGATTATTAGTTGATGGAGTCATCGACTGTAAAGGAAAAGATATAACTTTTAATTCTCATCTACAGGTTAAAGCGGACATAGTTAACGCTGGGCATATTAAAGCTAAAAATATTCACTGTTTTAGTATTGACGCCAAAAGTATTGACGCTTGGGATATTAACGCCCAAAATATTAATACTAAAGGTAATTACACAAGTAGTATAAAAGCATTTAATCTTACATGTTGGGATTTAAATGCTTGGGATGTTAATATTTGGAATTTAAAAGCTAGGAATTGCAGTGCTAAGAATATTAATTCTTTGAATATTAAAGCCCGGGATATTGACGCTATGAATATTAATTCGTGGAATATTGACGCTAATAATATCAGAGCATGGGATATAAACGCATGGGATATAAACGCATGGGGTATAAACTGCGACAATATCAGAGCGGGGAATATAAAATATGGTAGAATATGTTATGTGGATAACAATATTTTATGCACTTCCATAAAAGGAAGAGAAGGGAGTTCTAAACCTATGACATTAAACGGGGATATTAAAATAAAATAAAGATGGAAAAAAAACAAATAGAGATATTAAAAACAATTGTAGAAGAAGAAGAAAAGAACTTCGAATTCAACGACTACATATTTAATTATGTAGATGAAGAAGAATTAGTAAAAATAGAGGACATGCACGATTTAATCGAGTATTTAAAGAACTTAAATGATAATCTGGAAATTACCCAGACAGACATTATTTATTACGCAAAAGCTATAAAGTATCTTGCAGAAAATGACAGCGCTTTACATCAGAGCTTAGAACTTGCTAAATATTATGGTTACACAATAGATAATATAAACAGTGAGTTACTCGCTAGCTTGCTAGCTAGTGAGAATAATTTAAACGATTTTGAAGATTTTCTAAAAAATATAGAAAATAGAGATGAGGAAATTTTTAATTAAATTTAATCTTTTGAAATATGAGGTTGAAAAATGATTATAGAAAATAAAGAAGAATTAAAAAAAGTAAGAAGAGAATTAAAAGAATTAGGATATAATATAAGAACATATTCTAACAGTTTAGGAACTTTTGGCGAGGTTTTCGAAATATCAACAAAAACTATCATATTTCAAATAGCCAATAGAGAACATTATATTAAACACAATATTATGTTAGAATATTTTAAAAAATATAAAAATAGTAGAGGAATTTATATAATTTAAAATGAATTTAGATAAAGTTAAGTATAAAAATTTTGAAGTTAATAATCATAACGAGTTTATTTTAAAATTAAAAAACTTTAAGGAGAAAAATAACCTAATTGATAACGGCGAAAACTGGATAAATAATAATATATCCCCTTATTCATTAGGTTATGTAGAAAAAAAAAAGTTAATTAAAATTTCAATTTGGAAAATTGGTAAAAGTAAAGGTTCTTATTTTACTTATGGTTGGAATTTGGCATAAAGGGAGTAATAAATAAAATGGTAACAAAAAAAAATATGTATAATGAAAGAAAACAAGATAATGATTTAAGTAAATATAAATCTAAGGGAGAAGCAATTTTTAAATTAAATGTTATTAAAGGTTTAGATTATGACGGAGTAGTGGATTATGTAAATGATAATTGGGATAAATCAAGAATTTATAATAAAAATAGTAACAAAAAAGAACTGAATAAACTAATTAAAGCATATAATATAATATATGATTTGCAAATTAATAATAACATTAAAGAAGATTTAAAGGTAAAAATAGAAACCTTCTTTTTAAAGGAGGGATATTATATAAAATTAAATAAATTATCTAGATTTTATTTAAAAAGGGTGGACAAATGAGATTAAAAAAAATATGGAACTATAATAAAGAGGAAAGACTTGCCTTATATGAGGATATAGACAGCGTAGAAAATACGATACACATTATTTTAAAAGAATTAAAAAATAAACATCCTCTAACAATAGAGAAAATACATTTTAATAAAAAATCAACTAAAATAAAAATAATATGGGGGTAAAAATGGATGAAGATTATATTTTAGCTAAAGTTGCTATGCAACAATTTAATTTGCAAGAAAAAGATTTCACAGGACATCATTATTCACACGATGAAGCGTTGGAAGAATGGTATAATTATTTAGAGGATATACACGCTTCTAAAACCGATGAAAAAGGAAATATTATATCTTTTGAAGAATTTAAAAAAAAATTCACAATATTTAATTCAATAGGACAATGTAATTATGAAAGGTTATGCGAATTAGATTATAAAGATAAAGAAATTTATGTCTGGATTGACTCTAACGGGGATTGGAGTTTTATAGATATGAAATTAGGAAAAGAATAAACAGAAGAAGATAAAAAATAAAAAAAAATGAAAAATAAAATAAATCAATTATGCGATATTGCCGAAGAATTAAACAAAGATTTAATAAAATGCAAATGCGGAAACCTTTTAACAGGTTGGGATAAATTTTGCAGTCAATGCGGAAGGTCTAGAACAATGATAGAAAATCAAATAAAATATGTCACGGTTTGTGTAGAAGTACCGAGAGAAAATAAAGAAGCCTTTTTGTTAGAAATGGAAGAGAAGAATTTAAATCATTTTACTTTAGATTTAGATTAAATTTTTTACTATATAATGAGTAAGAATAAATATAATAATTGGTAATTTGAAATAATTACTATAAATAGGAAAATGAATAAGATAGAGTCAGATTTAAAACAATTGGAAATACAGAGAATTATGCGAGGTTTAACCTATGAGACTTTGGAATTAATATTTATCGAAAGTCAAAGAGAATTAAATAAAAGATTTAAAGAGGATAAAATAAAATAAAATGGAAACGGAAGATAAACTAAAAAAATTTTTAGAATTGCTTGAGGATTACCACTACATGCCAGGTTTAAAGTTTGATGAAAAGTATGGAACATCACCCGCCTCTTTTATGGAGGATGAATATTATATATTAAACGAGTTTAAAAAACAATTCAAGGAGGAACTAGAAGAATGAAGGAGGTTATAGTATTAGAAGAACCTTTAAACCCTGAAATTGATGACATTTCTATATTTTTGAAGGAGTATCAAGACATCCAAAGATTTAAACGGGAATTGGAGATTAGAGAGAAAATATATAAAACTTATCTTTTGAAGAATTTGCCCAAAAATAAAGATAATGCTTATAATGACGGTAAATATGTTGCTTATGTGACTGAGACTACAACAAATAGGATGGACTCAGATTGGATTAAAGATTACTTTAAATCTAATTTAATAAAAGTGCCTTTAAAGGAGACTGCAAGCCAAAGATTAAATGTGAGGATTGTTAAATGAAAACACTAGAAGAAATAAAAAAAGAATTTGAAAGTTTAAAAGATATTAGAGATAACATTATTTCTCATAACTCTTCTAATGATTGTTACTTTTGTGACAATTGTCGTAATTGTGACACTTGTAACTTTTGTTACTATTGTGAGGATTGTAACTCTTGTGACGAGTGTCATAATTGTAAATTTTGTGAAAATGTAGTAAATGGTCTATATTGTTACGATTTAAAACTTGATAACAAAGACGGCAATAAATATTGGTTACTTAATAAAGAAAT
>SKGN01000003.1 GCA_007117415.1 Bacilli bacterium
ATCGGATCAATAATACAATTAATAATTATGGTAATTTTAAACAAGGAGAAACGTCTATAGATTATCAAGGTTTAATGAAGATTGATAGGGTAGAAAAAGCATCCTCTTACTATAATGAAAAGTTATCAATTTTAAAAACGCAAATAGCGGAATTAAATTTAAAAGATACTTATTTAAATGAAAAAAGTGAAAAGTATCTTAATAATCAACAACAAAAAGAAAAGATTAGAGCGAATATTGCCATAACGGATCAAGCTTTAACAATGGTTGGCGAACAATATTTGAATTTAAAAATAGCTAGCGCTACCGATGAAAAAGGAAGATAAGGAAGAAGGTATTATGGAAAGATTAACAAAAGGTGAAGCGGTTTTTATTGAAAATGATAAAGAATATATAATAATAGATATTGTTGAAAAAGAAGATCAACGATTTTTATATATGTTAAATAAAGAAGAAGTTGAAATTATGATTGTTAAAGAAATAATTGAAGATGGCGAAATTATTCTTGAAACTTTAGACAATCAAGAGGATATTATTGAGATTGTTGAAAAGGTTACTAGATCAATAAGAAGGTAATCTTTTTTATTGGTTTTTACAGGAAGTGTTGGATATGGTAAAAAAAATATTAAGGTATCATTATTTGATTTATATGGGTTTACTTTTTGTTGTATTTGATTTATATATTAGATATATAAATTTGGATATTAATTTCGGTAGTATATATGCTTTAACTGCTAATTTTTTTACTGCTTCATGGATTTTTCTTTTTTTAGGTATTATTTTATTTTTCAATAAAACCACAAAAAAGATTTTTTATTCCTTAATAGCGTTTATAGCAATAATTATTTTTATTGTTAATACTACTTATTATCGTATCTTTAATAGTTTTTTTACTTTTAAAAATTTAGAAATGGCAGAAGAAGGATCCGTTTATTTAAACTCTATCTTTATGTTTTTTACTCAAAATTTTGTTATTGTTTTATTACTTGGTTTAATATTGTTTTGTTTAGGTTTTAAATTTATTCCTAAACAAGATATTAAATCGGATAAAATAATGGCTATATTAATGTTAATTATGGCTAGTTTTTCATTTATGATGGCTAGAAATTTTCTTGGTGAACCAGCCGATAAGTTAGCATGGGATGCTTGGAATTATAAAAGAAATATTTATGATACTTTTATGGAAAGTAGAAAGAGTTTACAAGTTACCGGTTTATATGAATATGTAATAAGAGATATTTATTTCACTTATTTTAAAAAATCAGAGAGTGATGAAGGAATAGTTGAATATTTAGATAATTATTTTTCTCATCAATTTTATGAAAAAGAAGATAATGAATGGACAGGTATATTTGAAGATAAAAATATTGTTTTAATAATGATGGAGAGTATAGATAATTGGTTAGTTACAGAGGAAATAATGCCTAATTTAAACAGATTAATGAATGAAGGGATTAATTTTACTAATCACTTTTCCCCCATATATGGAGGGGGTGCCACTTTTAATAGTGAATTTGTTGTTAATACGGGCTATATGACGCCTTTTAATGGAGGCTCAGCAGCATATATGTATAGCAATAATAATTTTCCTTATTCTTTACCTAATTTATTTAAAAACAAAGGATATAGCGCTAATGTTTTTCATCTTAACTATGGAGCTTTTTATAATAGAGAAATAATGTCAAAAGTTTTTGGTTATGATAACTATTATGGTAGCTATGATTTAGGAATACCAAGAGAAGAAGCGATGAAAGATAGTCACTTCATGACTAATAAAATGCTGAAGGATTTAATTTTTCCAAATGAAAAGTTTCTAAGTTCAATAATGACTTATTCGGTTCATTTACCTTATAATAAGAACGCGATGGAGTGTTCAATTAATTTAACTGAAGAAGAGAGATTGATAATTGATGAAGATGAAGAAATAATTTGCATCAAAGCTCAGGCTAGAGAAACAGATGTTTTTTTCAAGTTATTAATAAATGAATTAATAAATAAAGATTTAATAGATAATACTGTTATTATAGGGTATACAGATCATTATGCTTATGGATTTCTTGATAAAAATAAATTATTTGAATTTAAAAATATATCAGATTATAATTTTATTCATCAAACACCATTTTTTATTTGGTCAAATGATATTGTGGCAGTTGAAATTGATAAAGTATCATCTACAATTGATATTTTTCCTACTATTGCTAATTTGTTCAATTTAAATTATAAACCTTACCATTATTTAGGGAAAAACATTTTGAATGATTTAGATAATGGATTTGTTTTTTTTCAAGATTATTCATGGTATGATGGGAAAACATATTATAAAAATAATAACATTAAGTTTGGTGACAAGGTTGATCAAATTTATATAAGTAACATGAATAAAAGAATAAATGAAATATTAAAAGTTAATAAAGGCGTTTTAGAAACAAATTATTTTAATAAATAAAATTATGTATATATATATATACTTTACATAAAATAGTAATATCACATGGGAAATACCATGTGGAACGAACCCTAGGATGGTTATCTTAGGGTTTTATTGTTAAAATATATGTCAAAAATTGGTGTGTAAAATATTGGTTTAAAGCGTTGACTTAAAAGGGTTTTGTTAGTAATCTTAAGATATACAAGCAAGGAGGATAAGATAAAAAAAGGATTTACTTTAGTGGAATTGCTAGCGGTAATAGTTATTTTAGCGATAATTCTAGCTATAGCGATACCCGCTATTACGGGATTAATTAGAAATACCACTATTAATGCGTTAGAGAGTGATGCTAAGATGGTATTAAAAGCAATTGAGTATAAGATGTTAGAGGTAGACGGATATGATCCAACTACGATAGATGAGACTAATATTTTTAGCGAATTAAATATAAGTGCCGAAAATTATGAATCACTAACAGTAACAATGGTTAATGGGAAACCACATATCGAAATAGTAGGTAAGAATAAGTGGTCCGGATTAACCGCTTCTGGAATATTTCCTACTATAACAGTGGTAGATAATGAGGAATATGAAGGTCCTCCCGTATTTGCTTGTGGAGATACTTTAATAGATTCTAGAGATGATAATGAGTACGCTACGGTTGAAATAGGGGAACAATGTTGGATGCAAGAGGATTTGCGTTTTAATTGTGCTTTAGAGGGATATGTAAATATTAGTTCAGCAAGTAGTTGGAGTGGTACAAATAATTGTGGAAATCAAGGAATAGGGTATATTGGAATGTTATACCAATGGCCAGTAGCTATGGATGGAGAAAATGAGGAAGGTTCCAAAGGCTTATGTCCAGAAGGCTGGTACATACCAACAGATGATGACTTTAAGCAATTAGAAATGCATTTAGGAATGACGCAGGGTCAAGCTGATGGTACTGGATACCGTGGAGGAGATCAGGGAATTCAATTGAAGGATAATTTAACTTGGAATGGAACTAATAGTAGTGAGTTTACAGCATTACCGGCTGGTTACCGTTACGGACATGGTGCTCTTGATAATGTGAATTCAAGAAATGCTTGGTGGACATCTTCTATAGGGACCTCTAATTATTGGATTAGAATGCTATCTTCAGATTCATCAAGTGTTTACCGCGTTGAATTTTCTAATACTCATGGGCTTTCAATTCGCTGCATTATGAATCAATAGAAGTACATAAATAAATATTGAAAAAATAATAAGTTGTGCTATAATAATATTCTTTGGGGGAATTGATTATGGCAAATTTATATAAAATTATAGGTCAATATAAATCGATAGGCGAAAAAGAGTATAATCCAAGCAACGCTTGGGGTGGATATATTATCGTTGATGAGAATTATTGGTTTGAGGGAATTGTAAAAGATATAGGTGTGGAAGATGAACGGTATGTAGTTGGCGATTTATATACAATGAATGGTATTAACTTGTTAAAATTATCTAATATTCTTAATTATATACCCACTAGGTTTTCTGGGGTAAAAAAAGGAAATGATATAAAGGGAAGTTGGAATTCTGTTTTGTCTTTTCAAAATCAAATAATGGGTGATAGCGCAATATCATTAGAAAA
>SKGN01000005.1 GCA_007117415.1 Bacilli bacterium
CATTAAAAGGAGCGCTACTGTTCCATGTATTTGTTAAACAAGCTAAACTACCTGAATCGGTATATCTTAAGTTCTCGGCCATCCAACATTGATCTCCCATTTCAACAGTTGCGTACTCCTCGCCATCTCTATCATCCGCCCATGTACCTCCGCACTCAAAAGATGTTAAATAATTATATATATATACTATTTCAATATTATATTCTTCATCATAAATATCACTTATTATTGGTATTTTTAGATTAAAGATATTATTTAAAAAATCATTAGAAACATCAATATCTTCATAATATAATGATTGAATTATTATTCCAACTTCACTAAAACTAAAATCGGGAGGTAACCTTTTAACGGTATTACCATATTGAATTATTTTTAAGTCTTTATCTAATTCTAATTTTCTAATAAGACCGTCTTCAAATTCAATATTAATACAATCATCTCCACAACTACTATATCCAGTTATTGGATTATCATTATTATCAAGAAAATCTTGTTGAATACTATTAGTTATATTACCCACTAAAATATTAATTCTAGAAGTATGTTGAAAATAAAATAATTTATCATTTAAGGCTAAAACGGTTCTAAACATCGCCCCTACTACAAACGCAATAACGACAAAACTAACCAATAATTCAACCGTCGAAAATCCTCTTTTGCTCATAAAATACCTCCAATAAAAATATTTTTTCATTATAAACCACTGTCCTCAATTAAAACACTAGCAAAAGTATCATTATTAAATACTAATATAAGACGATATACATTTTCTTCTTCTATCGAAATAGTAGCTAGAGTTTTTAAATAATTAATAAATAAATAATCAAAATTATAGGGGTTTATATTATTTATTAACTCATTGATGTTAAAAGGGGTAAAATATATTTTATCAATATTGGAATAATCTTTTAAAAATTGATAAAAATCTTGACGACTGACATTTTGATTAAACTCATAATCAGTAATATCAATAATTAAATTATCATCTAACTCTTCTATTAAACCTTCTATTCCCTCTTGGAAAATTAAAGTTTTTATATTATTAGCGGCATGAACACCTTGAACCCGGTCATAATAATAGTTATCTTCATACCGTTGATAAAATGTCGCTATTTGCCTGTAAAACAAGGTTAGAACAGCAATTGAAATAGTTGTAACAATTAAAGTTTCAATTAAGAAAATACCCTTATTATTCATTTTTTTCATTTTATTCACCTCATATATTGCTATATTACTTATAATATTATATAATATATTTAGAATAAATACTAGGGGTTAATTACTAGTTATTAAGAGGGTGACAGTGTGATAAGAAGTTTTGATTATGATAAATTACCTATTGTCGAGGTTGTTAACGAAATAATTGTTGATTCGGTTAAAAGAGGAGCGAGCGATGTTCATTTTGACCCGATGATTGAGTTTATGAAAGTTAGAATTAGAGTAGATGGTCAATTAATAGATTATACAACGGTTCCTAACACCTTGAAAAAGAATCTAATTACTCGTATTAAAATTATTTCCGGAATGAATATTACCGAAGTAAGGTTACCACAGGACGGTTCTGTTCAAACAATGTTAAAAGATACTACATTAGACCTTCGTGTTTCCTCTTTACCTACTAATGAAGGGGAAAAAATAGTTGTTCGTATTCTTGATTATTCAATGAGTTTAAAAGGACTAGAACATTTAGGATTTAGTGAAAGTAATTATAAAAAAATGATTGAAATGAGCGCTTCACCAAATGGAATTATATTAATAACGGGGGCTACTGGTAGTGGTAAATCGACTACAGTATATTCCCTATTACAAAGATTAAATCAAGAACAAACTAATCTTATTTCTGTTGAAGATCCTGTTGAAATGGATATTCAAGGAATAAACCAAGTTCAAGTAAACAGCGAAATAGGATTAACATTTGCTAATATATTACGCTCCGTATTAAGACAAGACCCTAACATTATTATGATTGGGGAAATTAGAGATACTGAAACAGCTCGTATAGCCGTTAGAGCTTCTATTACAGGTCATTTAGTGTTATCTACTCTTCATACTAATAATTCCCTTAATACTATTGAGCGTTTATTAGATATGGATGTTGAAAGATATTTATTAGCAAGTGCCCTAGAAGGAATTGTATCTCAAAAATTAGCTAGAAAATTATGTACTAAATGTCGAAAATTAAGGGCTACTAATCAATATGAAAAAGATTTATTTTCTAAAGTATTTGGAGTTAATATTGAAGAAATATATTCAATTGATGGTTGTGATGAATGTGGCAATGGTTATAAAGGTAGAGTTGCTATTCATGAAGTATTATTAATAAATCAAGAAATAAGAGATGCCATTGCCGGCGGAGTTAGTAAAGAGAAATTACGTGAACTAGTATATAAAGCTGATGTTACTACTCTACTACAAGATGGATTAGAAAAGGTTATTAACGGTTTTACTACTTGTGAGGAAGTATTAAAATTGATTGAATTAGATGATGATTTAGAGGGGAAAACAAAAGATTATCGATATAGTTTAAACGTTGCGCTTGAAGAAAGCAATATTAGTAAAGAAAGCGGTAATGTTACTATTGATGATAAAGTAGTTTTAAAGGCCGATACTGAATCAATAGATGAAAATAAAGAACCAGAAATTTTAAATTAATACAAAAAAGTAAACATTTAATAATGTTTACTTTTTTTGTTCTATTTTTAATTTAACTTCTAACCCATTCAAATCAAATATTTCATCTAAATTATTAAGCTTAATTAAATTATCAGCAAGTGTTTCCGTTTTAATAAAATCCATATGTTTATTAATTGCCTGTTCAAATGAATCATTACCTTCATAATAAATATTTATGCGGTCTATGACATTATAATCATTATTCTTTCTCATTTGTTGAACTTTAGATATTAATTCTCTTACTATACCCGCATCTATTAAATCTTGATCTAAATTAGTATTTAATATAACAAACAGATTATTTAACATGAAAGCATTAAAGCCCTCCTTCGATTTTACTCTAATATCTATCATTTCAGTAGTAACGTTATATTCTTTTTCAGCTACTAACACTTTAATATCTTTTTGGTTATTTAACTGATTTATATCTACCTGGGTTAACTCTAATAATGCTTTTTCAAAAAGTTTTATCTTAGAACCAAATATTGGTCCAGCGACCCTATAATTTGGTTTTATCTCTAGATTCATATATTTACTTAAGTCTGATACATAAGTAACCTTTTTAACATTTAATTCTTCTTTAATTAATTCTGTTAAATCAGCGATTATTTCTTGATGTTTTTGATCAATTATAACCTCACTTAAGGGTTGACGTACTTTAATTTTACTTTCTTCTCTAGACCATCTTCCTAATCCAATTAATTCTCTAACTAAATCCATTTTTATTTCTATATCTTCCTTAATTAAATCCTTATTAAAAGAAGGAAAATCTGTTAGATGAACCGATTCTTCATTAGTTAAATGCTGATATAATTCTTCTGATAAGAAGGGAATAATAGGTGCAATGATTTTAGTTATACCAACTAAAACTTCATAAGTTGTATTATAAACAGCTTTTTTATTATCATCTAATTCACTAGCCCAAAATCTTCTTCTGTTTCGTCTAATATACCAATTAGATAAATCATCATTAATAAAATCACCTATTAATCTAACTACTTTAGTTAAATCATATTCTTCAAAATAATTAGAAACTTCTTTAATTAATACATTATATTTAGATAATAACCATTTGTCTATCTCTTCTCTATTTTCATATGGAACAAAGAAGTCTCTAGGATCAACCTTATCAGTGTTAGCGTATAATTCAAAGAAAGTATAAGTGTTCTTTAAAGTGTTAAAAAATTTAGATTGAACCTCTTTCAAGCCATCAATGTCAAACCTAGTAGGTGTCCAAGCAGGAGAGGCATACAATAAATACCATCTTAGAACATCAGCTCCATAAGTATTAAACAAGTTAAAAGGATCAACAATATTACCTTTTGATTTGCTCATTTTTCGCCCCTCTTTATCAAGTAACAAATCATTTACTAACACACTTTTATATGGACTTTTACCCGTTATAAAAGTAGAAATGGCTAAGAGGGAATAAAACCAACCTCTAGTCTGATCTATACCCTCACAGATAAAATCAGCCGGGAATTGATCTTCAAATATTTCTTTGTTTTCAAAAGGATAATGATATTGACTAAAGGGCATAGCGCCTGAATCAAACCAGCAATCAATAACATCTTTGACTCTACTTACTTCCTTAGAACATTTAGGACACTTTATATGAATGTTATCAACATAGGGTCGATGCAAATCAATACTCATATCTATCTCTTCAATTGCTAAATCAATTAATTCCTTTCTTGAGCCAATAGAAGTAATATAACCACATTCACACTTCCAAATATTTAAAGGTGTCCCCCAATATCTACTTCTTGATATAGCCCAATCTTTTATATTTTCTAACCAATTACCAAATCGTTTTTCTCCCACATAACTAGGAACCCATTTAATAGTGTTATTGTTTTCAATAAGTTTATCTTTTAATTTGGACATTTCAATATACCAACTAGGTTTTGAATAATATAAAAGCGGAGTTGAACAACGCCAACAATGAGGATAATTGTGAGACATTTTTTCTTTCTTAAATAACTTATCATTTTGTTTTAAATATTTTATTATTTCTAAATCGGCATCAATAACAAACGAGTCATGCCATGGTCCTTCTTTAAACCTACCATCTTCTCCAACCGGATTTAATACTGGTAAATTATATGCTTTAGCAACTTGATAATCATCTTCTCCAAAGGCTGGTGCTATATGGACTATTCCCGTACCATCTTCCATTGTAACAAAGTCCGCTAAAACAACATAAAAAGCTTTTTTATCAACTGTTAGTTCTGGAATTAATTGTTCATACTCAATATGCTCTAATTCTTTTCCTTTATACCTTTTAATAACCTCATATTCGCTTCCTAAAACTTTTTCGGCTAAACTAGCTGCTAAAATAAAGTTATAGCCCTTGCTTTCTACTTTTATATATTCCTCCTCAGGATTAACAGCCACCGCTACATTAGATATTAAGGTCCAAGGGGTTGTTGTCCATACTAAAAAATAAGCATCTTCGTTTACTATTTTCATCGGCACAATTACCGTATCAACCGTTACATCTTGATACCCTAGCGCTACTTCATGAGTCGAAACACCAGTACCACATCTAGCACAATAAGGTAGAATTTTATGCCCTTCATATATATAACCTTCATCAAAGAATTTTTTTAATAGCCACCACTCTGTTTCAATATAATCATTATGATAGGTAACATAAGGTTTTTCTAAATCAATGAAATAACCCATCTTTTTAGTCATTTCTGTAAAAGCCGCCTCATTTTTAAAAACTGATTCTCGACATTTCTGATTAAAAGCTTCTATCCCATATTCTTCTATTTCTACTTTGTTTTTTAAACCTAATTGTTTTTCAACTTCTATCTCAACTGGTAATCCATGAGTATCCCAACCCGCTTTTCTTACGACTCGATATCCCTTCATCGTTTTATATTTACATATCGTATCTTTTAAAACTCTAGATATTACATGATGAATACCAGGCATTCCATTAGCGGTAGGAGGACCTTCATAAAAAACAAAATTTTGATTATTTTTTCTTTTATCAATACTCTTCTTTAAAATATTTGTTTTTTCCCATTGATTTGATATTTTTGACTCTAAATCTTTAACGTTTTCTTTAGCTAAACTTTCAAATATTTTATTCATTTTATTTCTCCTTACTTTAAATATAAATTTTTATAATAAAAAAACATCCTGTTAAAAAACAAGGACGTTTTAAACGCGGTACCACCTTGATTCATAATTATTCATTATGCTCTCAATCATTTAACGCCTGAAGCGTTCTTTCCTAAGTGTCAGAAAGAAACATCAAGGGTGATCTATATCAAACTCCTTTTATTGGCTCACACCATACCCAATTCGCTCTTAAAGTATATAAGATAACATCCCTATCATTTGTTTTTATATTTCTAATATTTCAACATCATCAATCATCTCTAATTGTGATTCCACTAGATTTCTTAATTTTTGTTTAAATACATTTACATTTTTACGCATTAAATTAGTTTTATATTCAGTTTTTTCAGCCCTCAATAAAGCTTCATTAATAATCCGATTAGCATTTCTTCTAGCTTCACCAATAATAATTTCACTTTCGTGTTTAGCAATTCTTCTTATTTGTTCACCATTATCTTGAGCCGCTACAATTGTTTTATTTAAAGTTGATTCAACTGCTTTATATCTTTCAATTTGTTCTTCCATCACTTTCATCTTTTTCAACAATTCTAAATATTGCTTTTCTCGTTCGTTTTTTTCAGCAACTATTTTTTCTACTTTTCCAATTACATCATCTAAAAAAGCATTAACTTCTTTAGGATTATAACCGCGAATTGTTTTATTGAATTTTTCCATGGAATCACCTCAACATCGAAATAAATATTATTTGAATTTACGATTATAAGCATATAATTTTTCGGTTATGTTCGTTTTTTCATTTTCTAAAATTAACTTTAGTCGTTCTTTAAAATTTCTTTCTAAATCTTTAATATATTGAGTTGAAACAGCAAATTTTAAAGCACATTCCTTAACTGATAATGTATTATATGATAATATTCTATTATATATAATCTTAAATTCTGTATCTCCATATTCATAAAAAATTTCTTTTAATAAATCTATCAATTCTTGAACATCAGAATTAATTTTCTCAAAAATATTATTCTGTTCTTCATCAACTATAGTTCCCATTATGTTTATGTTTTCATCAGTATCATTAAAATTATTAATGGATAAAACTTCAATCTTTTTTGAATCTTTTTTATTATAACTTTTTATAGTTTGATTAATCGTTCTTTTTACATATGTATCCAAACTCTTTAAATTATTATAACTAGAAGAACTTTCTAATTTGTTAATAGTATTGATTATATTAATAAGTCCTTCGTGGGTTAATTCCCCTGTCGTTCTATAATCATTATGATTATCTTCAAGATGACTTTCTACTTTGGCTATTACCATTTCGCGATATTTAAAAATAATTTCTGTGTATTTGTTTTTAATTTCCCT
The DNA here is from genome assembly GCA_007117415.1 of Bacilli bacterium. Lineage (GTDB taxonomy): Bacteria > Bacillota_I > Bacilli_A > RF39 > UBA660 > SKGN01. Next base: position 7,141 of record SKGN01000005.1, read on the forward strand.
TTTTTTGCCTTGTGACTTTAACTCTCTTAATTCCTCAAGTGTTTTAATTGTGTCATTTTTTGAATAAACTTCATTCATTTTTTTCTCCCCTATACTTTATTGTATTAAATATTTATAGAAAATTACCACTCAATATCAATATCGCTATTATCATGAATTTTAGCTTTATCCTCATCGCCTGTAATTTTTCCATCTACTTTAATGTTCTTTGGTGTGCATAAAAATATTCCGCCACCAATTTTTTGTAAATCACCACCGATAGCATAAACCGTACCACTTAAAAAATCAACTATTCTTTTAGCTTGGTCAGTAGTAACTCTTTTTAAATTAACTACAACCGTACTTCTATTTTTAAGATAATCGGCTATTTGTTGAGATTCCGAATATGCTCTTGGTTCAAGTAACATAAGTTTTTTTCCTTCTCCACCATTAATAGTTGATTCTTCTTCATTTACATTATAATATTCTTCATATAATGGCGAATCAATTATTTCCTCAGTAGAAAAGATTTTCTTTAAATTTAAACCCATATTTATCCCTCCGTATTACATACGATAATATGTTCATAATATAATTTTATCATAGTTTATATTATATTTAAAGATATATTTATCAAAAATTTATTTTTTGAGTTAAATAAGCCTTTAATTCATCAATTTTAATCGTTATCTGTTTCATTGTATCCCTATCTCTAATTGTTACCATATTATTATTTATCGTATTATCATCAACCGTAATACTAAAAGGTGTCCCTATTGCATCTTGTCTTCGGTATCGTTTACCAATGCTACCACTATCATCATAACTAACCATATAATCTTTAGATAATACGCTATAAATCTCCGTTGCCTTCTCACTATGATATTTCTTAACTAAAGGTAAGACCGAACACTTATAAGGAGCTAAAAAAGGATGAAGTTTTAATACTTCTCTTATTTCACCATCTTCTAATTGTTCTTCATTATAAGCATCACAAATAATAGCTAGAGGTGTTCGATCCGCCCCATAAGTTGATTCGATAACATACGGAATAAATTTTTCATTTGTTTCTGGGTCAAGATACTCCATTGTTTTTTTAGAATATAATTGATGATTTCTTAAATCAAAATCAGTTCTATTATGAGTTCCATTTATTTCTCCCCATCCAAAAGGAAATAAATATTCAATATCAACCGCTGCTTTTGCATAATGGGCTAGTTTATCATGATCTTTAAATCTTAATTTTTCTTTTGGCAAACCTAAGGATTGAAAGAAATCCATCCCTATTTGTTTAAATTCTTCATAATATTTTTCGTCTTCACCTTTTCTACAAAAGAATTGATATTCCATCTGCTCAAATTCTATCGTTCGAAAAGTAAAATTACCTGGTGTTATTTCATTTCTAAACGCTTTACCTATTTGTCCTATTCCAAATGGTATTTTAGCCCTCATCGAACGTTGAACATTTAAATAATTAACATACTCTCCTTGGGCATTTTCTGGTCTTAAATACACAATACTATTGTTATCCTCAGTTACCCCACGAAAAGTTTTAAACATTAGATTAAAACGTCTAATATCGGTATAATCTAAGGCCCCACAATGAGGACATTTAATTCCCTTGTCATAAACATATTTAAGCATTTCCTCGTTAGTCATAGCATTAACCTTAATGTCTTCTGTCATATTAGCCTCTATTAAATTATCAGCTCTATAGCGCATCTTACATTTTTTACAATCCATTAATGGATCATCAAAAGAACTAATATGGCCCGATGCTTCCCAAACTCTAGGACTCATTAAAATAGCTGCATCAACCCCATAAGAATTTACTCTCTCTTGAATAAATTGCTTCCACCACGCTTTCTTGATATTATTTTTAAGTTCAACCCCTAGCGGACCATAATCCCAAGTATTTGCAAGACCGCCATATATCTCGCTTCCTTGAAATATAAAACCATATTGTTTGCAAACACTAACTATTTTTTCCATTGTTAATTTTTTCATATTATCATCTCCTAAAAAATAAAAAACTTTTAAAACAATATAAGGACGAGTCTCCCCGCGGTTCCACCTTACTTATTCTAAAAGAATCTCTTTATAATTATAGCTAAGAAGTTGCCAACTCCCTCATCGCTTTAAACTATTAAAATATATATTTATAGTTTATTATACTACAGAACATTTGTCAACGTTAATTTTATGTAAAAAATCTTTTGATTTTAAATATAATCCTGTATGTATTTCATAATAGTGTTCGATAATTTTATTTATTTCATTTTTAAGAATAGAATCAATGTCTAATTTAGTTATTTTAGTTATATCTACATAATAAAACATACGAATCATTTGGATGGTTTTATCTTTAACAATATATTCTTCGTTATGACATTTATGACATAGAAAACCACCCTTTTCAGGAGAAATAGTAATTATCGCTTTAGTATCCCCACATTTCACACAACTATCAATCATAGGTTTTACTCCTAAATAATCTAATAATTTTAATTCTAAAATATTAGTTAAAACCATCGGGTCAAAACCCTCATTTATTTTTAGAAGGGTTCCTATAAAAACATCAAATATTTCTTTTTTATCCTTATCAAGACTAACTTGTTTAATAACTTGTCCAACTAGTTCACACAAATAAGAAGTATAACTAATTTTTAATAAATCTGTTTTAATTAATTTTAATGAATTTATAATATCAACATCAATTAAGGTAGATAATTTATTTTCTTTATAATAAACATGAAAATAACCATAAGTTAATTTGCCGGTCACACCTCTTAACTTACTTTTTATCTTTCTTACCCCTTTAGCCATTATTGAAATCAATCCATATTCTTTAGTTATAACAAAAAGAATTTTACTTGATTCACTATAATTTCTGTCATCTATAATGAGTCCTTCAACTTTTTTAATCACAGATTTATTCCCCTTCTTCGGTCATTTTCTTATATTTTAAATAATATCTGATTTTTCCTGTTTTTTTAAATAATTTCCAAATTTCATCTTTTTTCAAAATTATCCACCTTTCTATTATATGATGGATAATTTTTAAATTATTTATTCAATTTTTATAGCCTAATTCAATTAAATATTTTTCTTTATCTCGCCATTTAGATATTGTTTTAACAAACAAATCTAAATATACTTTTTTTTCTAAATAAGCCTCAATATCTTTTCTAGCCTTTATTCCGATTTCCTTAATCATACTTCCCTTTTTCCCGATAATTATTTTTTTTAAATTATCACGATCAACTATAATCGAAGCATTTATAGTTACTAAACCCTCTTTATCTTCTATTTTTTCAATAAAACAAGAAATAGAGTGAGGAATTTCTTCATCAGTTAATTCAATTACTTTTTCTCTAATTAATTCACTAACTACAAATTCTTTTGAAACATTAGTAATATACTCACTACTATAATATTTTATATTATCCTTTAAATATTTTTTGATTACCATCAGTAATCGATCAACATTATCTTTTTTTAAAGCTGATAAAGGTACAATTTCATTAAAATTATATAAATTTTTATATTGATCAATCTTAGGTAATATTTCTTCTTTAGATATTTGATCAATTTTATTTAAAACCAAAATAACCGGTTTTTCAACTTCCTTTAATTTATCAATAACAAATTTATCGCCCGTTCCTAAAGAAGCGGTAATATCCACTAAAAACAAAATAATATCAACATCATTAATTGAAAAATAGGCTTGTTTATTTAATTGTTTTCCTAATTTGTGTTTAGGTTTATGAATTCCAGGAGTATCCACAAAAACAATTTGATATTCCGCTTCATTATATATTCCTTGAATTAAATGTCTAGTTGTTTGGGACTTACTAGAAGTAATGGCTATTTTTTTATTAATAATGCTGTTTAAAAGGGTAGATTTACCAACATTAGGGCGCCCAATTAAAGAGACAAATCCCGATTTCATTATAAATTCTCACTTGTAAAGGGATTACTAATAATATTTTTAACCTTTATTTTTTCTTCTACCCCATTAATATTATATAAAAAAACAATATCATTTTCTTCCATAAATTCACTTATTGTTTGTCTACAAATAAAACAAGGAAACGCTATTTTTTCACTACTATTTACAATATATAATGATTTAAAATCACCTTTATGGTAACCGTTTGCTATAGCGTTATTAATAGCGTTTCTTTCTGCACATATAGTCGCACCATATGATGCATTTTCAACATTAACCCCTTTAAATAAAGTACCATCTTTCATTTCAATAATTGATGCTACCTTAAAATTTGAATAAGGTGCATATGCGTTTTTTAATAATTCTGTTAATTCATTAAACATCTTACCACCCCATTTCAACTATTGTCATTATTTTAGGGATAAAAATAAAACAACCAATAATAAAAGAAATAACGGAAAAAACAAATACCGCCGCTGAGCTTGTATCCTTAGCAATTTTTGCTAGAGGATGAATTCCAGGAGAAATCAAATCAACCGCAGCCTCTATCGACGTATTAATCAACTCTATGCCTAAAACAATTCCAATAGCTAAAAAGACAAATATCCACTCAGAAATAGATATTTTTAGCCCTATTCCTAATAAAACCGCTATAAAGGCAGCAATAAACATGACTAATATACTTTGCTCATACCTGATTGTATACCTTAATCCTTCCACACTATAACTAAAACTTCTTAAAAATCTTCCAAACCCTTTTCTTTTTCGTTCATCTCTTGATATTGAATTCATCTAATATTTCCTCCTGTCTTAAAAACATCTTTTCTTCATCTTTATTATTCATATGATCATAACCTAGCAAATGTAAAAAACCATGAACCATAAGGAATGATAATTCCCTTAATAAGGAGTGACCATATTCATTAGCCTGTTCCTTAGCTTTATCTATCGAAATATAAATATCACCAAGCATTTTATAATTATCAATAATATCAGAAAAATCGGTATTAAGCGCAAAAGATAACACATCTGTTACTTTATCAATATTACGATAAGTTTGATTTAGTTTTAACATTTCAGTATTATTAACAAAAATAATACTGAATTCAACTCCATCAACATTTTCCCTACATATCGCATATTTTATTAATGCTTCTAATTCTTTTACTTCCACTATTTTATTATTAGTTTGATTAAAAAAATTAACACTATTCATAATAACATACCTATTATTATTTTATCTAAATTTAACAAATATAACAATACTATTGTAATAACAAATAACAAAACAGCACTAATAAACCATTCGTTTCTAAAAATTTTAGGTAATTTTTTAGATATTGAATCAATTGCAATATATATCATAAACCCTATTATAGCCCCAAAGATATTTAAAATTATATCATCAACATCAAACACTCTACCTATTTTATATTGCGTTATTTCGATAGATAAAGACGATATTAACGATAAAAAGAGAACCGGATATATACTCTTTAACTTTAAATAATATGATACAAATAACCCAAAAGGAATAAATAATAATAAGTTACCAACAATATTTTTTATAAATAAGCGACTCCCGAAACTATATCTAAACATTTCAGTAAAAGGGGTAAAATTAGAAGTCCCATAATTAGTATCCTGAAAAGTAACGACATGAAATAAAGTAAGGATATAAATTATAAATAACAAACCCAGAAATTCACGATAAAAAATAAATTTCTTTTTCTTTTTAATTAAATAAGTAATTCTAATAGACGATATAATAATAGAAAAAATAAATATCATCGGCCATAATTCATATATTAACTCAGAAAAAGTTTCTTTAAACATGCTATCACTCCTTATTAATACTCTATTAAACTTATTGACTTAGCACCAGTAATGTCTTCTTTAACTTTAAAAAACATTTCTAAATTTATTTTTTTATCTTTCTGATAATATTTTAATATTTTACTGCTAATTATACTATTCTCCTCTTTTAAAGTTTTTTGCATTTTACGATAGATATAATCTTCAGCTTGCTTTATAGCCTCGGCTTCATTATAAATATATTCGATAAGTTCAACTTCAAAGTGTTTTTCTTTAACTAAATAAAAAGGAATAAGTCGATTATAAACAATAATCTTTTCTTCAATTCGTTTATGTTTATATGGTTTAAAATCAATAAATGGAATTCGTAATTTAAGAAATTTAAAACTAAACAACTCCTTAAATATCCCTGTTTCTTTTTTTTCACTTCTTATCATAGGAAATTCTACTTTTATATTATACCATACTTCACCCATAATTTTACCACTAGCTTTAATAATATCCTTTATTTTTTCGCCATGCATAATTGTTCCACTTATAACTACATCACCTTTTTTTACATAATCGTTTTTCTGACGCTGAATAATACCTGTTTCAGCCTCAACACTAATTATAATAGCGTCTTTAGTCGCTATTATATCCTGATATATATATTCTTCCTTTTGGTCTATTATTCTTCTGTCTTCTACTCTAATTATATATTTAGTACCAACTTCAATGATTTCTAACCACTCTATTTTATTTTTGTGTTTTTCTAAGATGTTATTTTCAATTTTCTCTATTTTTTCATAACGGGGCTTTAATCTCAATTTTTTAATATTATGGTTTGCTAATTCTTCATATATAATTTTTTTTATTGCTTTGTTATCATGAATAACCTCAACTTCGAAAATAAGATTAGACAAAAATAACAAAAATAAATAACCAAATAATAATGAAAATAAAAAATATTTATTTTTATTCCACATTTGGTTTAATTTTAATTTTCCACAAGACTCTACAACGTTAATTTCGTTAGCCGTTTTAATCTTTTTAATTTTTACCAAATCTTCTTCATATATCTTTATAAGAACTTCTCTTCGGTTTTTTCTTTTAACCTCTAATAAATCTATTTTTTGTTTATATATAATAGTTAAAAAACGATCTATATTTTTACCTATAATTTTAATTATAATTATATTTTTAA
>SKGN01000002.1 GCA_007117415.1 Bacilli bacterium
ACATAGCCTTATCTAGTGTATCTGCGTATAAATCTTCCTCCCAATAGTCCATTTAAAACATCCTTTCACACTATACTATACAATTAAACCTCATTACCCCAACAATCCCAACCTTCAACTTTTTGTCTAGCAAATAGTTCTATTCTTGGTAAATCTCCGCAAATAGAAACTATATCATTTCTAATTTCATCTGGTTTTCTGCTATGTTCTCTTATTTTTGTTTTTTTAACAGAATGAATATTTCTTACTTGCGGTTTAATTTTACCTCTTAAACCAATCAAACATAACTCGGGATTTTGTCTAGTGTAATAACCCATACCCCAAAACAAGCTATCTGAATTTTTATTTTCTTTAACCCAATTAAAACCTAAAGAATAATAAGGGAAACCCCATGATCTCATCAATTCTAAACCTTGTTCTAATCGAGGGAAAGTAACCCACATAAACAAAATGCAATTTTCATCACTTATTTTTTCTATAGGCAAACTTTTTATATCATCTAAACTCATAGTTGGATAATGGGCATCTACAACTCTATTTCCACTACCACTTTCTTTATATTCCCAAGGAGGGTCAGCATAAATTACATTGTATTTTTTATTAGGAAATCCTACCTCCTCTATTGTTTTCTTTTTTATATCTCTATTATCAATCATCTGTTCTCTAATTCTTTGTATAGTTTTATCTCCTATCCCCTTTACTTCCTTTAACTGTTTTAAGCTAATTTTTTCTTTCATTTAACCCCTCCTAATTGCTTTAACTATCATTGAGTTGTCTTTGCTTTTCTTCCTATTTTTGTATAGTATGATTTGATATTTATTTATAATAAATTAATATTCCCCATAATATTTATTATAATATTTTATTATTTTATTTATTAAATTTTTTCCCTGTAATACCCTATCCCCCTCTGATATACTATGAGGATAAACTGAACCATCTTTGTAATCACCAGCAGCAAGCTCTAAAGCATCTTCCCAAGTGTTGCATTTCTCTATTTTAAAGTTTGAGTTCATATAGTATTTATAATTAACCACTATCTTTATTCCTTTTTTTATTTTTATTTTTCTCCATTATTTTATTCTGCAAAGTCATTGTCAATGCTAGTGCTTGATGTTTGTCAAATCCTTGATCTGTTAAATTCTTATAATAATTAAATAAAAATCTTACTATCCCCCTTGTAGCTGCCAAAATATCTCCATCAGCTGCCTTGTCTAAATCTTTTTCTAGATTATACTTATCCATCTGTTCTTGCCAATTAATATTCATAAATCAATCCTCCTATTTTTTATTGTACTTAATATATCAATTATACTATGATTTAAAATAACTTATTAAAAATAGCCTCCAATACGGGAACGACTATGCTGTTACCTGCCATCTTATACATTCTGGTGTCGGATCTATCGTTACCATAATAATATTTTTCCTCTAATGCAAATCGTGCCCTCCAATAATCTTCATCATTAAATCCCATTAATCTCCAACATTCAAGAGGAGTTAACCTTCTTATTTTTCTCTTTTTAATTTTAAAAACTAAATTATCTTTTTGTACTGTTGTTATGACGTTACTTAAATTATCTTTTCTTGCTTCAATTTGTTGTTTAACATCCCCTTTTTTATCATACCTTCCTCTCATAGCACAAATTACTATTCCATATGGAACACCCTTATATATATTAGCAGTAATTGTTTTAGAAGATTTATTTATCCAAGCATGATGCCCAAAATCCCAATGTGTTCTTTCATCTTTAACCTTTCTATTCATATACTTTAAGGCATCGTCTGAAAGATAGTATTTATCGTTAATTCTAGGATTTAAAAAATGACCCACTACCAAGTCTGTCTTTTTTCCTTTTGGAAATTCAAAACTATGGTCAATATCTTTTCTAACACTAACCACAAAAACCCTTTGCCTACTCTGTGGAATATTGAAATCTTGAGCATCCAAAACTTCCCAATAATTTTCATACCCTAGTCCTTCTAGGTATTTAAGCCACTTTAAAAAATCTTTTTTATATCTCTTAGATACTAAATTTTTTACATTTTCAGCTATCATATATTTTGGTTTTTTCTTTTTAGCAATTCTCATAGCTTCCCACAATAAACTACTTTGAGTATTAGAACCTCTTTCAAACCCCTCTAAATTACCTGAAATGCTAATATTTTTACAAGGGAAACCATATGTCATCAAATCAAAATCAGGCAATTCTTCAGTCGAAATTTCTTTAATATCACCATAATTTAAACTTTCATCTACATCATGAATTGCAGCAAATGCTGTAGTAGGATATTTATCTATTTCAGAAAACCCAACTAAATCATTTTCAATTTCTAAATTATTTAATGCTTTTTTAAAAGCCCCAACTCCACTAAATAAAGAAAAATGTCTTATAACCTAGCCACCTCCTATTTTTATATTGCTTTATTTGTTTCTTATACTAACATTATACTTATTTGCAAACATTTTTTCAAGGCTATTTTTTAAATTTGCTATAAATTTCCTATACCCAATTGTTCTTTTAGATATTCTTTACTAATTTTATCTTGATTCTTAGCAAAATAGCTATCTTTAAATTCTTCATCTTTACTCACATTGTGAATAATTCCATCAGAACATTTTAAAAACAAAGGTGGATCATAGAAATATTGTTCTATTTTATTTTGAAATTCTATTTCTGCAATAAAAAAATCAAAATCTCTATATTTATCAACTAAAATAACATTATAGCCATCATTTATCATATATCTTGTTTTAACAGTTTTAGGGTAAATATCTTTTCGTAATTGAGTATATTCTTCAAGAGTTAAATCAATATTATATTCTTCCCTGTCTTCACCTTTTTTAATTTTATGTGTAAATTGATAAATAAAGTTATTATTCCACCACTCAATTCTTATTCTAATTTCATGATTATCTTGAACCAATAAATAGCTTTGCACAATTGATTTATAATCAGCATCCTTAATTAAATCTTCTACCTCTTCTGATAACTCGTCTATAAAATATTTACTTTCAATCTCTATCATGATACCCCTCCTCAATTTTCATATCAATCTCAAGTAAACAATCATCACACATAGTTTGGTAAGGCTTTTTAGGATAAAACCATTGTCCACACCTGCACCTAGTTTCACCCGTATATGGGTCACGCTTATGATACTTGTATTTTAAATCCATTTTATAACTCTCCTTCTAACTATATTAACTCCTTCATCACATTCTTCCATTAATTCTCTGCTTGGCTGCAAACTAACATAATTTTCTGCCCCATTAGGTCTCTTAAATTCTATATTACTTATTCCAGTTGGTTGATTGGGAATAATTTCTAGATATACTTCATCATAATCATTAAATTCTTCTAATTGTTTAATTAAATCTTTTTTTAACATAATTTCCCCTCCTATATAACTTTTAATTTAGTAAATTCAGGATAATAACTCTTTTGCCAAACCATATGACAATATTCAATTGAATCAGTTTTGCCATCATCAGTAAAACTCATTCTTTGGTGGTGAACAAAACAATATTTAGGTAATTGCTTATTCCACATATCAAACCTTTTCTTGCTGCCAAAGAAATTTAATCTAAGCAACATTATTATAAAACCATTTTCCAACACATCATTTAATGCCTTTTCTATTATTTTTTCAGCTAAATTAAATGGAGGATTAGTAATTATCATGCTATAATCTTTATTTGGTGTCCAGGTTAAATAATCTGTTTTTATTTCTGCTAAAGAATCATCTCTAATATCTAATGTCGTTATATTGTTATATCCACACATTTCTAATGCGGTTGGATAACTCATTGGGTGTTTATCATCTCCGCCTGCACATGGATCAAGTACCTCTCCTTCTATGTCTTCTTCAATTGCTATAAACTCATCAATGAAATTTAAAATGGCATTTGGTGGCGT
>SKGN01000042.1 GCA_007117415.1 Bacilli bacterium
GGAACATATACGGTAACTTATAATGTAAGTGATGATTTTGAAAATGAAGCTACAGCAATAAGAACAGTTAATGTAATAGAAGAACCTATATATACTTGCGGAGCCACGTTAGTAGACTTTAGAGATGATGAGGAGTATGCAACGGTTCAAATAGGAAGTCAATGTTGGATGAAGGAGAACTTAAGATATACAGGTAATGGATGCTTATTTAATGCATGGAATAATAACTTACCGTATAATGCTTGTCGAATTCATCATGCCGGCGAGGGAAATAATCAAAGAGAGTTTGACCAATGGACAGAAACGCAAGTATTATACCAATGGGGTGCAGCTATGAATGGAAGTAGTACAGAAGGCTCACAAGGATTGTGTCCGTATGGTTGGTATATAGCAACAGATAATGATTGGAAAGAATTAGAAAAGCATGCAGGAATGACGCAGAGTCAAGCTGATGCAACTGGATGGAGAGGAACGAATCAAGGAACACAGTTAAAGGCAGCAAGCCCGTTATGGGAAGGAACCGATCAACGTGGATTTAAGGCATTGCCAGCTGGTTACCGCAATGGAGGTTCCCATCTCCATTATGTAGGCGGCACCGGACGTTGGTGGAGTTCTTCGCCCTCTGATTATAACGCCTGGAAACGCACTATAAATTCCATTGATACTAATATTTATCGTGATACTATTGAACAGTTTAATGGCCGCTCGGTTCGCTGTCTCCTAGGACAATAAAATATTGTAATAAGCAAATTGTTTAAAAATAAGAAACACAGAGCAATAAAAGAGTTTTTAATAAACTCTTTTATTATGATATAATTAAGAAGTGGTGATAATATGGGTAAAATAAAAGTTTTAGATGAATTATTAGCTAACAAAATAGCAGCTGGGGAAGTAGTCGAAAAATGTGTATCAGTTGTTAAAGAATTAGTAGAAAACAGCATTGATGCTAAAAGTACTAATATAAAGATTGAGTTATTAGAATCAGGGGTTAAAGAAATAAAGGTTACTGATAATGGGATAGGAATGGATAGAGAAGATGCTCTTTTAGCGTTTTCTTCTCATGCTACTAGTAAAATAATTGATGAAGATGATTTATATGCAATAAATTCTTTAGGTTTTAGGGGTGAAGCCTTACCATCGATTGGATCAGTTAGCGAAATAGTATTAAAAACGAGTACTGGTGAGGTAGGAAGTGTTATTAATATTAAAGGTGGAAAGTTAATTAAAGAAGAAAAAGGAGATGCTAGAAGGGGTACGATAGTAACGGTTAAAAATCTTTTTTATAATACTCCGGCCCGGTTAAAGCATTTAAGTAGTTTATATCGGGAGTATGCTAATATCGTTGATTATATTAATAAAATAGCGCTATCTCATTCTGATATAGCGTTCTCATTAAGTAATGATGGTAAGGTTTCATTTATAACTAATGGAAGTGGTAATCAACTCAAGGTTATAAATGAAATATATGGGGTTGAAGTAGCTAAAAGGATGATAGAAATACAAGCTGATAATGATGATTATAGTATATCTGGTTTTATTTCTTATCCTGAAATAACTAAATCTAATCGTAATCATTTAATTACTTTAGTAAATGGTAGAGTAGTTAGGAATATAGACCTAAACAAGGTTATAAATGATGCCTATCACACGTATAAACCAGATGATAAATATCCAGTTGTTATTTTAAATATTATGGTTGATTCTTCGTTGGTAGATGTTAATATTCATCCCGCTAAATTAGATATTAAATTTAGTAAATTCGAAGAACTTAAAGAGCTCGTTAAAGAAGAAATAAGAGCTAAATTAAAAAGTATTAATCTTATTCCTAATGTTGATTCTAGCAAGTTAAAAGAAGAGCCTAGTTATGAAAATGTATCTTTAAACATTGAAAGATTAATAGAAGAATCTAAAGAAGAATATGTATCTAAAGAAATAAACTATAATTTAGATATAGAATCTAATCAGATTAAAGAAGACTCTAATAAGGTTCCAGAATTATATCCGGTCGGATTAGTTAAAGGAACATATATTATTTGTCAAAATGAATTAGGAATGTATTTGATTGATCAACATGCAGCCCAAGAAAGAATTAATTATGAATATTATTTAAAATGTTTAGGCGAACCTAAGTGTCGTTCTATCGCTATGCTTTTCCCTTTAAATATTGAAATGCCTAATAATGAGTATTTAATTATTAAAGAAAATTTGACCTTTCTAGAAGAACTAGGATTTGAAATAGATGAAATGGGGATTAATACTTTAGTAATAAGAAGTCATCCAACATGGTTACCTCAAAATCATGAAGAAGCAGCAATAAGAAGAATAATTGATTTAATTGTAACTAAAGAAAAAGATTTTAACATTGAAAAATTTAATGAGATGGTAGCGATTTCTATTAGCTGTAAAATGGCTATTAAAGCCAATGAAAACATTAGTATATTAGAAATGGAAAATTTAATTAATAATCTAAGAAAATGTAATAATCCTTGGACTTGTCCTCATGGAAGACCCACAATTGTCTTTTATTCTAATTATGAATTAGAAAAAATATTTAAGCGAGCGATGTAGCTCTTGACTTTTTTCCTTTTTATGGTAATATATGTGTTACCAAAGGGGGGTGAAGATATGTCGTATGATGGCGAAAAAATGAGTGCATTAACATCTAGAATTGGTCTTTTAATGAACCACTTACCAACTACTAGAAGAATAAACAACGGTATAGATTCTTTAGAGGAAATTAAGGTTTTACTTAAACAAGATATTGAATTAAGACTAAAAGATTATCAATTAAAACTTTACATAGAATCAAACAAGATGGGAATTACACCATCTATGCTTGAAAACAAAGTAAGTGCAAGAATTAATGGTAATCATAATGAAAAGAAAGCGCCTATAAAGGCCAAAGAAATGATTAAATAATAGCGGCTTAGAAAAAGGTTTATATTTACTATAACCTTTTTCTTTTGTATAATAAAGATAAGGAGGGTTGATAATGAAGCAAATTATTGTTATTGTAGGCCCTACTGGAGTAGGTAAAACAAAATTATCAATTGCATTAGCCAAACATTTTAATGGGGAAATAATTAATGCTGATAGTGTTCAAATATATAAAGAATTAAATATAGGGACAGCTAAAATAAAAACCCAAGAAAAAGAAAATATTCCTCATCATTTAATTGATATAAAAAAGGTTGAGGATAATTATAGTGTATTTGATTATCAAAGTGATGCTAGAAAAATTATTGACGCTGTTTTAAAAAGAGGCAAGACGCCTATAATTGTAGGTGGAACTGGTTTATACATAAAAGCCCTTTTATATGATTATCGTTTTATGAAGGAAGAAAAAAGAGCTGATTATAATCATTTATCTAATCAAGAATTAATTGAGTTAATAAAAAAATATGATTTTAATACAGATGTTGATCAAAATAATAGAAGAAGATTAATTAGAGTTTTAAATAAATATGCTAATAATGAGGATATAATGGATCAAGGAGGAGATGTTCTATTATATGATGCTGTTTTCATTGGTCTTACCACTGAAAGAAAAATATTATATGAAAGAATAAATAACCGCGTTGATAAAATGATAGAAGCCGGTTTAGTGGAAGAGGCTAAAGGGCTATATAATAGAGGAGTCAATAGTAAAGCTATTATGACTGCTATTGGCTATAAAGAATTATATAAGTATTTTGATAAGAAAATTACATTAAAAGAAAGTATTGATTTAATCAAAAAAAACTCAAGACATTATGCTAAAAGACAATATACATGGTTTAATAATAAAATGGATATCAATTGGTTTGAAGTTGATATTAATAATTTTAATAATACCACTAATCAAGTTATTGGTTATATCAATCAAAATATAGTATAGGAGGATTAATGAAATATAAAATTATTGATGAAGATAATCATTTATTAGTAGTAGAAAAACTACCCAATGTTCCGGTTCAAAAGGATTCAAGTAATGATTTGGATTTGTCAACTATGTTAAAACAGTATTTAAAACATAAATATAATAAACCAGGAAATATTTATTTAGGGATGGTTCATCGTTTAGATAGACCGGTTGGTGGTTTGATGGTTTTTGCTAAAACATCAAAAGCCGCATCTAGATTGAGTGAAATAATTAGAAATAAACAATTTGTAAAAAAATATTTAGCAGTAGTAGAAGGAAAAATGAAAGAGGAATCCAAAACAATTGATCATTATCTCATAAAAGATAAGGAGACAAATATATCAAAAATTGTTAGTTCAAGTGAAAAAGAAGCTAAGAAAGCATCTCTTTCTTACCAAGTATTAAAATATGATGCTAAAAGAAATTTAAGTTTAATTGAAGTTAATTTATTAACAGGGCGACATCATCAAATTAGAGTTCAATTAGCGGGTATTAGGCACCCTATATATGGAGATCAAAAATATAATAATAATTCTCAAAAAGGAATTCAAATTCATTTATATGCTTCAGAGATAGAATTTTTACATCCGGTAAAGAGGAAAAATGTAAAGTTCACATGTCTACCTGAACACTTTATTATTAAATAATATTGCTTTAATTTTTTATAATGATATAATTTAATTATAATAAGGAGGTCAAAATGAAAAATAAATTATTAAGTTTAGCATTTATTTTTATGGTTATTTTATTAACTGGATGTACGAAAGTTGCTGTTGGTGACTATAAGGAGGGAACTTATTTTGCATATGATGAAGCAACTAATTATACTGCTGTAGTATACATTGATGAATCAGGAATAATTAAAAGTGTCTTTATTGACGCAGCATATATTCAATATGATGCTGATAATCAATGTCCAGAAATAATAGTTAGAGGAAATGTTAGATGTAATCCTTCTACTAAACAAACTTTAGGTGAAGATTATGGAATGAGAGACAGATCAGCTCAGATTGGCATTATTGAAGGTGGAGCAGAATGGTATGAACAAATTGATGACTTTACTAATAAGGTAATAGAAGAGCAAGGGATCGAATGGATAAATTTTAAATATAAAAATCCAGATGGAACAGTTACTTCTGTTAAACCTGATGACAAAACAGAAGATGATAAGGTATATACTGATTCTGTTGCTGGTGTTACAATTATAGTTGATAACTTATATAGACTTATTAATGATATTTTAGAACAAGCAAAAAAATAAATAGTTTATAAAAAGTGAGCAAATACTAATAAAATAGGTTGCTCATTTTTTTATTAGTAAAATAGTTTATGTCATTTAATATCCATGTTATAATAATAGCGGTGATATAAATGAGGAAAAATATTTTATTATATAGTACATTGATTATAATGTTTGATCAAATTTCTAAATTTTTGATTGTTAGATATATGAATTTGAGTGAAAGTATAAGAATAATAAGAAATTTTTTCTATCTAACGTATGTTCAAAATAGAGGATCAGCCTGGAATCTTTTTTATGGTTATAGATGGTTTTTAGTAGGATTATCAGTTTTAGCGCTTTATGTAGTGATTAAATATTTTTTATTAGATGAAAAAATAACAAAGATGGAAAAAATAGGATATGCTTTATTAATAGGGGGAATAAGTGGTAATTTAATTGACCGTTTATTTAGGGGTTATGTTATTGATTTTATAGATGTATATTTATTAAATTATAATTATCCTGTTTTTAATATAGCAGACATGGCCATTGTTATTGGTTCCATAATGGTAGTTGTATCTTTATTAATGGAGGCAAAGAAATGAATAAGTTTATTGTTGTTGATGAAGATATAGATAGTATCAGAATAGATAAATATTTAATTATGAAAACAGGATATAGTCGAAATAAAATTCAAAAGCTTATTGATAGTGGTAATATTGTTGTTAATAGCAAAGAAGTAAGAAATAGTTATATTATTAAAGCTGATGATGAAATCAAAATAATAGGTGAATTAAAGGAAGATATTGATATAAAACCTGAACCTATAGACCTGGACATTATATATGAAGATGATGATCTTTTAGTAGTGAATAAGCCTAGTGGGATGGTGGTTCATCCTTCATTAGGTCATTATTCAGGCACTTTAGTTAATGCTCTTTTATATCATTGTAATCAATTAAGTAAAGTTAATGGTGATGTTAGACCAGGTATAGTTCATCGCATTGATAAAGATACGAGTGGTTTGTTATTGGTTGCTAAAAATGATGATAGTCACTATAAGTTGTCTCTTCAATTACAAGAAAAGACTATTATTAGAAAGTATACAGCGTTAGTTCATGGGGTAATATCTCATGATAGTGGAACGATAGACGCTCCAATTGGTAGAGACTCTCGTGATCGAAAGAAAAAGACGGTTACTGATGTAAATGCTAAAGAGGCTATAACTCATTTTAAAGTGTTAGAAAGATATAATGAAGCTTCTTTAATAGAGTGCCAATTAGAAACAGGAAGAACCCATCAAATTAGAATACATATGCAATATATTAATCATCCGATTGTTAACGATTCAGTCTATGGTTATAAAAAGACAATAAATGATTTTGGGCAAATGCTTCATGCTAAAACAATAGGGTTTGTTCATCCTAAAACTAATGAATATATGGAGTTTAGCATTGAAGAGCCTAAAGAATTTGATAATATCATCCAAATGTTTAAGTATTAAATTGTAAAAAAAAAGAATAATAAACATAGGTTTATTATTTTTACAAAATTCAAAAAATATTATATAATATAGAAGTTATAAAAAACATCAAAGGAGGTTTTATAATGAGCGAATTAGTAATTAATAATAAAGATGAAACAGTTATGAAATTGCTTCATTATTTTATAACAGAAGAAGGATATAATCCGATTGTTATTCATGGTAGTCAAAATGAAATATGGTTAGAGAATTTAGATGCTCCATATAGGATTATTAGAATTATGACTGGGCATATTCATAATAATGAACAATTAGAATTTGATTTATATAAAACACAAAGTATTATTGGAAAAATCAAGAAAAAAACCTTAAGTTTTAAGATGAATGCGTTATCTATTTTTATTGATTTAGAAGAAAATATTGAGTTAGATTCTTCTGATAATATTCATTGTATTATTGTTAAGAATGATCAAGATATTATAAAAAATTCTAAATTAAAAGAAGTATTTCCTTTGTTATCATCTAAATTTAATTTTGTTGAAGAAGGAATTCAATTGTTTACAAAAATAACTAATGATATTAATGAGAAAAATAAGCGTGACGCTATAAAAAATGAAAACATATTTAAATTAAAAAAACCCTATGTTACTTATATTTTAATGGCACTTTGTTTCCTTGTTTTCTTTTTAATGTATTCAATAGGAAATGGAAGTTTTGATGGGCTTACTTTACTAAATTTTGGGGCGATGCATTCTCAATTAGTTAAAATGGGGCAAGTTTATCGATTAATAACAGCGGCCTTTGTTCATATTGGGGTTATTCATTTAGCCTTTAATATGTATGCTTTATATTTGTTAGGAATGCAATTAGAAAGTTATTATGGGAAATATCGCTTCTTATTTATTTATATTTTTAGTGCAATAACAGGTTCTTTATTATCGATGGCTTTTAATCCTAATGCTATATCAGCTGGGGCTAGTGGAGCAATTTTTGGTTTGCTAGGATCTTTGTTATATTTTGGATATCATTACCGAGTTTATTTAGGCAATGTTATGCAAAGCAGAATTATACCCATTCTTTTATTAAATTTATTTATTGGTTTTGCCGTAACGGGCATAGATCAATTTGCTCATATTGGAGGGCTTGCTGGTGGTGTTCTTTCGTCAATGGCAGTAGGGGTTAAATATAAAAGTGGTAGTTATGAAAAAACAAATGGTATTATTCTTTCCATATTAACACTTTTATTTTTATTATATATCGCGTTTATATATGTAAATTAAAAATAACTAATTAATTAGTTATTTTTTTCTATAATTCTATCCATGTTTTTGAAATTTAATTTACTAATTTCTTTTAATTTTTTTTCCCCATATTTTTCAACTATTTTTACGCCTATTTTGTCAGCTTCGCTACTTGCCCCTAAAGGTAAAATAAGTCCTAAATCGTTACTTATTTTATTCATTTCTTTTAGAAATAAGTAACGGCTTATTATAGAAGCACAAGCTACACTTAAACACTTGCTTTCAGCTTTAGTGGTAAATGAAATATGTCTAACAACATTTTGCATTTCTGATAAATATTCATAATATTTTCTTGCATTGACAAATTGGTCAACAACAATCATGTCATATGTAAAGTTGTTTTTTGTTAGTATTGATAATAATGCTTTATTATGCAAAATAGCTTTTATTTTATTCATATTGATTTCTTTACTATAATTATCATTATAATCTTTATTATTTAATAGGATAATTGAATGGGGTATTTTTTTGATAATTTCTGGTGCCATTTTAATTATTTTTTCATCTGTTATTTTCTTGGAATCTTTAACGCCTAATTCTTCTAAGAAAGAAATATCTTTTTTATTAACATAGGCACTGGCAACAACAATTGGTCCGAAAAAATCACCTGTTCCAACTTCATCTGATCCAATTGAACTAATAAAATAGTAATCTTTATTATCTTTTGTTTTTTCTTTATTATCTTTTTTCTTGGTTAAATCTTCTATTTTTTTACCATTATTTAAATAGGCTTCTCTTTCTTTCCACATTGAAGCATCAATATCAGCACTTATTCCTTGAAATACAACTTTACCTGATTCATATAAAGTAACGACTGTATCTGCTTCGTTAGCTTGAAATAATGCGTAAGGTGGAGTTTTATCTCTTTTTTTATCTTCAAAATATTTAACCATTTCTTTTTTAGTACTATCGCTTAATTTATATACGATTGTTTTTTGTTTCAAAATATCACTTCCTATAATTATATTTTAACATATAAATGTTTATTTTTATCATAAACTATAGTATAATACTAATATATTTTTAAAATAAAAGGAGTGTTGTAATGCAGTTAGTGGATGTTATTATATTATTGTTATTAGGTTTAGGGTCTGTTATTGGTTTTAAAAGAGGTTTTTTTAAACAAACAGTTATGTCAATTGGTATAATTTTAGTTATCGTATTAGCCTTTATTTTAAAAAACCCAGTATCAACTTTTATGTATGAAAAATTACCCTTTTTTAATTTTGATGGCTTATTTGCCGGGGTAACATCATTAAACATTATCTTATATGAGGTTATAGCGTTTATCATTGTAGCGTCTATTTTAATGATAATATTTAGAATTTTAGTTTTTTTCACTAGTTTTTTTGAAAAGATATTAAATTTTACTATTTTTCTTGGTATTCCTTCTAAAATAATGGGGGCGGTTATGGGTGTTATAGAAGCATATGTTTGGCTTTTTATTACAATATATATATTATCGTTACCAGTATTTAATATAGCGTTTATAAACAAATCAAATTATAAAGATTCTATTTTAGAGAAAACGCCAATTATCTCTAAGTATGCCGATAAAACTGTTATCGCGTTTAATGAAATATACAGTTTAAAAGAGGAATTTGTTAATGCAACGGATAGTAATGAATTAAATTTAAGAGTTATTGATGTGTTGTTAAAAAATAGGATTGTTACCGTTGACAGTGTGGATAATTTATACGCTAAAGGTAAGTTGAAAGTATCTGGAATTAATCCTATTTTAGATAAATATAGATAAGGAGAAAAAAATGAAAATATTAAATTTAGAAAAAGAAAATTTTGATGAATTAGTAAGTAGCGGGGTTGTTTTAGTTGATTTTTATGCTGATTGGTGTGGTCCTTGTAAAATGTTAGGTCCTATTTTAGAAGCTTTTTCTAGTTCTAGAAATGATGTTAGAATTATCAAAGTAAATGTTGATCAGCATGAAGCCATAGCGCAAAAATTTGGAATTATGTCAATACCAACATTAATGCTGTTTAAAGGGGGGTCTATGGTATCTTCAAAACAGGGTTTTCATACGATTGAAATGTTAAACGAATGGATAGATAATGAAGAATAATAGAGGAGTGAGGAAATGATTAAAAAATTTATTGGTTTTTTTATAATCGTTATCGGTTTATTGCTGTTGTTATCAAATTTAAACATTTTAGAATTTAAGGAAGTAGTTGGATATGTATGGCCGTCTTTTGTTATTTTATATGGGTTGATAAGTATATATGAAACAAAAAGGATTGAATTAATTAATTTAATTATTATTCTAATAGGGTTTAACTTTTTGTTTATAAATCTTAACATTTTTGAACAAGGGTTATTTAAAATATTATTCTTACCGATAATTTTAATAATGATTGGAATCTATATGTTTATTAAAAATAAGAATGTTTCTCGTATAAACAATAAAAAGGAATATACAGCTATCTTTTCAGGTATAGAGGAAGCTAATAACAATAACGACTTTAATGGTTGTGATATAACCGCTATATTTGGCGGAGTGGATTTAGATCTTAGGGATATTGAATTGAAAAGTGATAAGGTTATAATTGATATTACAGCCATATTTGGAGGAGTAGAATTAATTTTACCTAAAGCTTATAAAACGGTTGTAAATGGGACTCCTATTTTTGGAGGATGTGATAATAAATTAAAAAATGAAGCAACTGATACTAAGAAGGAAATTATTATCAATTATACGGTAATATTTGGGGGAATAGAAATAAGAGATTAATATTAAAGAAAAGCAAAAAAAGGAATATAATAATACTGTCACCCTAAAAGGTTGACAGTATTATTGATATATGTTAAAATTATAAGGAAAAAGGAGGTATCAACATGGCTGTAAGATTAAGATTAAGAAGAATGGGTGCTAAAAAAAGACCATATTATCGTATTGTTGCTGCAGACTCTAGAAGTCCTAGAGATGGAAAGTTTGTTGAAATAATTGGAACTTATAATCCATTAACAGAACCTATAGAATTAAACATTGATGAAGAGAAAGCATTAAAATGGTTAAAGACTGGTGCTAAACCTTCTGATACGGTTAAAGACTTATTAAGCAAACAAGGAATTATGACTAAATATCATCAAGAAAAAGGTGGTAAATAATTATGGATTTAGTATTACTTACGGAAACGTTAGTTAAATCGTTAGTTAAAGATAAAGATTCAGTTTCAGTTAAACAATTTGAAACGGATGAAGATTATATTTTGATTCAAGTTATGGTTGATAAAGAAAATATGGGAGCTATTATAGGGAAAGCGGGAAATATCGCTAATTCTATTAGAACAATAGTTCAAGCAGCTTCTTATAATTATGAAAATAAAAAGGTTAGAATTAATATTGATTCTTTTTAGAATAATATTAGTTCTTTTTTTTTATTATCTTTTTCAGTTGTAATCTGAAAATATTTATATTATAATGTTTATATAAAGATATAATTAAAGGAGATAACATTTATGAAGATAAGAGTACTAACCGCTTTAATTGTTTTATCTATATTCATACCCTTAGTAATAATAGGGGGATTATTATTTAATTTATTTGTTTTAATTATATCCTTATTAGCGTTTAATGAAATGTTAGAGTTAAAAGAAACCAAAAAGGCTTTACCATTATTTATGAAGGTTATTTCTTTCTTAGTTTATACATATATTGTTATAAATTTATCCACGACTAATGAATTTATATATACTCTTGATTATAGAAGTGTAGCCTTATTAATTTTTATTTTTTTAATTCCCATTATTATATATCATGATAATAAAGTATATAATATAAATGATGGTATATTTTTAATAGGGTTAACATTCTTTTTAGGGGTATCATTTAATCTTTTTATTATTTTAAGAGCCTATAGTTTAATGCATGTCTTTTATTTGTTAGTTATTACGACAATGACAGATACATATGCTTATATTAGTGGTAATTTAATTGGTAAAAATAAATTATTGAGTATAATATCTCCTAACAAAACATGGGAAGGTTTAATAATAGGAACGGCATTTGGTGTTCTAATAAGCGTTGTTTTTTACTATATAGCCATAGATAGTAATATTAATTTGTTTATATTGACAGTATGCACTTTGTTATTATCTTTAATAGGGCAATTAGGTGATTTAGTGTTTAGTTCTATTAAGAGGTTATATAACAAAAAGGATTTTTCTAATATTATGCCTGGACATGGTGGCATTTTAGATCGTTTAGATAGTATAATTTTTGTTGTTTTAGCTTATGTTTTATTTATGTTTATTATTTAAGGATGTGATTATATGACTCTTATATATTTTATCTTAATTTTAGGAATTACTATTTTTGTTCATGAATTAGGACACTTTATTTTCGCTAAAAAAGCTGGAATTCATGTATATGAATTTGCTATTGGGATGGGACCTAAATTATTTTCTTTTAGAAGAAAAAACGATGAAACCGTTTATTCTCTTAGATTAATACCTCTTGGCGGATTTGTACAAATGTCAGGAGAAGAAATAAATGAGGATTTAAATATTCCAGAAGAAAAAAGGTTACAATCAAAAACGTGGTTTCAACGATTTTTAACTATGATAGCAGGAGCTCTTTTTAACTTTTTATTAGCAGGATTATTATTGTTTTTCATTTCATTAATATATGGTGCTCCAGAAACTAGACCTTTTATGGGTGAAATTCAACAAGATTTTCCAACTTATATTCAAGGTGTGGAAGCAGGAGATTTAATTATCAGTGTAGACGGTAAAAAAATGTATACGTGGGATGATGTTTTATTACAAATCCAATTAACAGAACAAGGTAAACCCCTTACTTTTGAATTTATGAAACCAAATGAAGAGATAAAAACGGTTATAATAGAACCAGTATTAATTGAAGAAAATGGAGTTGAAAGTTATAAGTACGGATTAACTATTTCTGATAATAAAAGATATGGATTTTTAGAAGCCGTTAAATTTACTTTCTTGAAATTTGGAACAATTATATATTCCATGATTAAGATTATAGGTAGTTTAATTTTTGGTGCTCTTGGATTAGAAAATTTAGCCGGTCCAATAGGTATATATGCGATTGTTGGTCAAGAAGCAAGCCAAGGTATAGTAAACATACTATACTTAATAGCGTTCCTTAGTATTAATGTTGGATTTATTAATTTACTTCCTTTTCCGGCTTTTGATGGAGGTAAAGTATTATTTTTAGTAATCGAAAAAATAAAGGGCTCAAAAGTTAATCCTAAAGTAGAAAACGTTATTCATGCCGTTGGTTTCGCCTTATTAATCTTATTAATGATTATAATAACGATGCAAGATATTAGAAAATTATTTTTATAAGGAGGTTTTTTATGGTTAAGCAAAAGGTTATATTGAATTGTTGTCCTAATTTTAATGAAATTGTTAATTGTGAATTTGCAGAGGAGGATCTTTTAAAAAAAAAACTCATTCAGTATTATCAAGATTTTATTTTTAGTATTAATTTAGATGATGCTGAGGAAACAGAAACAATTAAAAAGTTAGATAAAGCCATGTTTAAATACATTGAGGATTATCGTTTTGCTAAAAACTTAAAAGAAACGCTTGATATTGAAAGCATCAATCATCCTAATTTCCCATATTTAAAACAACTGATAGACTATATTGTAAATTTCTTTATTGATTATGAAAAACA
>SKGN01000039.1 GCA_007117415.1 Bacilli bacterium
ATTATCGACAATGGCATAGGGATGGATAAAACCACTTTAAAAAAAATAGGAGAACCATTTTATACAACTAAAAAAGGAGGTACAGGATTAGGAGATCGTCTTTCAAAAGAAATCATTGAAGGGCATAATGGTTGGATAAAATATAAATCTATAAAAGGAATAGGAACGAAAGTTATAATTTGTTTACCTATAATAAAAAACCCTATATAAGGATTTTTTGTAATATATAAAAAACTTCATTTTAATAATAGGGAAAAGGTTGATAAGGATACGAATGTGGATAACGATATGGATAAGGATAGTATCTATAAGGATATGGCCTGCGTGGTGGTGTTAAAACGGCTCCTGTTAGGGCACCTAGAGCAAAAGGGAATAAAAAGCCGCCACCGAATCTTGACCCACCTTCAATATTAGGATAAAATGATTGACGTCTAGCTCCAAACATTATAATTCTCCTTTCAAATTATTGTATGCATATAACAAAAAAATGGTGAAGAGGGTGAAAATATGAAAAAACAAGAAACAATAGCGCATATGATTGTAAATTATTCTATTAATGTGAAAGAAAAAGAAAGAGTATTAATAACTTGTAGCAATAATGAAAGCAAAGAGTTAGTAAAAAAGCTAATAAAAGAAATAGTCGATAACAAGGGTATTCCGTTTGTCAGAATAATTGATAATGAGATCGAGGCTTTATTAGTAGAGTCAACTAATAGTTTGAGAATAAATGAAATTGTAAAGGCAAAACAATTTGAAATAGAAAGTTTTGATAGTTTTATTAATATAAGATATGCTAGTAATGATTACGAAGAAAGATTAATTTCTTGGGAAACTTTAAAGGAGATAGGAATTAAAACCAAAGAAATAGAAGATATAAGAATTAATCAGAGAAAATGGGTAGCGTTAAAATATCCGTCTCAATTAGATGCTTATAAAGCTAAAATGAAAAATGATGAGTTTTATGATTACGCTATGAGGGCAATGACGTTTAATTATGAAGAAATGGCCGAAATGATAAGGCCTTTAAAGAACTTAATGGAAAATACTGATAAGGTTAGAATAGTAGGACCTGATACAGATGTTAGTTTTTCAATTAAAGGAATGCCAATAATACCTTGTGTGGGAAGGAGCAATTTACCTGATGGAGAAATATTTGTTGCCCCTATAAAAACAAGTGTTGAAGGTAAAATTCAATATAATACAGACTCTCCGTTTAGAGGTAGTGTATTTTCTAATATCTCTTTTGTATTTGAAAAAGGTGAAATTATATCAGCTAGTTGTGATGGCGATAATAACCAACTACTTCATGAAATTATTGCTACTGATGAGGGAAGTAAGTATATTGGTGAATTTTCAATAGGGCTTAATCCAGCCGTATTAAAACCGATGGGAGACATATTGTATGACGAAAAAATAATTGGTAGTATTCATTTTACTCCTGGAAGAGCATATAGAGAAAGTTATAATGGTAATGATTCGGCTATTCATTGGGATATTGTTTTAATTCAACGAGAAGAATATGGTGGTGGAGAAATATATTTTGATGATAAATTGATTAAAAAGGATGGCTTTTTTGTAGATGAAGAATTAAAGCATCTAAATTACGGTTTGGATAACAAATAATAAATAAAAAATAAAATCAATTGATTTTATTTTTTTGTTAAACGATAAAAATTAAATGAGGGTTTGTTAAAAAATCTAAAGTTTACTATAGTTGTTCCTATTCCTCCTGAAATAAAAAAATTGGTAGTATTAATTTTATAAAAGGGTTCATAATATTTTTTTGATCCTTCAAATTTCATAATAGGGCCAATATAGGGTAATCTGATTTGACCATTATGAGAGTGCCCCGCTAAAACGAGATCAAAGTTGTAGTTTTTAATTTTATCAAAGGTATCTGGTGTATGCATAATTAATATTTTATAAGGGAAGTTGAAGGTTGTTACTCCCTCTTCGTCAGTAAAATGATCCATTATTTTGCTTATATCAGGATTACCTTTAATTTCTGATTCTAGCCCCGCTAAAAAAAGGGACTCATATTGATGATTATATATAATATCAAAGTTGTTATTTAAATTAATAAAATTACTTTTTTCTAAAATGTCATTATATTCTTTAAAATATAGATCGTGATTACCACTTATAGCATATTTGCCATAGTAAGTGTTTATTTTACTCAAAATATTTATAATTTTATTTTTTGTTTTTTTATCTAATAAAAAACTTTTATCAATTAAGTCACCAGTAAAAACGACAATATCGGGATTAATAAGATTTATATTTTCCACCAAATTAATCAAGTGATCTTCTTTTACAGTTCTACCGTAGTGAATATCGCTTATATGTACTATTTTAAAGCCGTGAAAGGATAATGGTAAACTTTTATTTTCAACTTTATATTCTTTTATTATTAATCCTTGTGTACTTATATATCTAGACCATAATAATACGGAGGTTAATAATAGTATTAATATAATGATAATTTTAGAAAACTTTAATTTCCTTTTTTTTAATGCTTTTTGGCTCATAAATTACCTCCTAAAAAATTAATAAATATAAAGAAATTAATATGCCATTGTGAATAGCGTGTAAAGATATAGCGGTAAACAGATTATTGGTTTTATAAAAGGCATAAGCAAAAACGCCTCCTAAAGCTCCATAAGGTATTATATATAACAAGCTAGATAACG
This sequence comes from Bacilli bacterium, assembly GCA_007117415.1. Classification (GTDB taxonomy): domain Bacteria; phylum Bacillota_I; class Bacilli_A; order RF39; family UBA660; genus SKGN01. The sequence goes on from SKGN01000039.1 coordinate 2,691, forward strand.
AGGTCATTGAATTTAAAACATGAGCGCTTCCAAAAAAGATTGAACTTATAATGATGAAAGACCATTTTCCTTTTATTATATCTTTTAGAGCTTGACGACAAATTATTTCTTCGACAATAGGAGCATATATGATAGTTGAGAAAAGCATATAAATAGGGACGATATTTAATAATTCTCTAACTGCTTGCTCATTTTCAGCTAAATCATTAGCGGTAAAAGTATTGATAATAAAATTAGAAAGAATCATAATAAACAACCCTAAATACCAATACCTTATTGTTTTAGATATATAGGTTTTTCCGTTTATTTTAAAATCGTCATAATATCTTATCATTTCTTTGTTATACGCAATTAATAAAATACCTAAAAAAATAATATTAAAAGAAATTAAATATAATATTTTTAAAGAATTAGGTAAAAACGCTATATTACCATCAAATATCTTAAACGGGAGAAAAGTAAAAAAGGGATAAATAAAAAAGAAAAAAATAACTAAGCCTGTTTTTATATATTTATTCATTTCCTTTTTGGGGGTGAATTTTAATTCGAATATTTTTTTGTTCATTTAAATGCCTCCAATACTAACTATATTATAACAAAAAAAGTAAAAAAAACCTAAAAACATAATAAAATAATTAAAAAGTATGTTATAATACAAAAGACAGCAAGGGTGAGAGTTTCTCACTCTTTAAATTTTAATTAAGGAGAATATGATGAAAATAGAATCAAAAGTGTTAAATTTAATAAAAAAACCTATTTTAGATATAGGGATGCGGGTTGATAACATAGTATATATAAAAGAAGAAAATCTTTTTTTTCTAAGAATTTTTATTGATAAAGATCCTTATGTGGAGATTGATGATTGTGTTAAAGCAACGAAAATAATTAATAAATATTTAGATGAAGAAGATATAATAAAAGAATCATACATCTTAGATGTTTGTTCAAAAGAAAAAGGAGGAAAATAAAATGGATGCTAAAGCGTTTATTAAAGCAACAGATTATATTGCTAAAGAAAAAAATATTTCAAAGGATGTTGTTTGGAGTGCTATTGAGTTGGCCCTCACTACGGCGTATAAAAAGAATTTTAATTCAAAAACGAATGTTAGGGTTGAAGTTAATCAAGATAATGGTGAAATAAAAGTGTTTTCTTTTAGAACGGTTGTCAAGGAAATTACCAATGAAGATGAGGAAATATTATTAAGTGAGGCTAAAAAAATTGTTCCCAAGATAAAAGTAGGAGAAACCATTGAAGAAGAGGTTACCCCTAAAGATTTTGGAAGAGTTGCAGCCGCAACTGCTAAGCAAGTAGTAACCCAAAAAATAAGGGAAGCGGAAAGAAATAGCATAATGGATGAATTCAATGACAAACAAGACGAATTGGTTGTAGGATTAATTTCTCGTGAAGACGTAGCTAATTATTATATTGATTTAGGTAGAGCACACGGAATTTTGCCAAAAACAGAAATTATTCCTGGAGAAAAATTAGTTATGGGAACATCAATTAAGGTTTATATTACTAGAATCGAAAGTAACTCTAAAGGGCCAAAGATTGTTTTATCTCGTAGCCATTTCGGGTTTGTTAAAAGATTATTAGAATTAGAAATTCCTGAATTACAAGAAGGAATATTAGTATTGTACGGAGTTGCTAGAGAAGCGGGAAACAGAAGTAAAATTGCTGTTTTTTCAGAAAACGAAAAAGTCGATGCAATTGGGGCTTGTGTGGGTGAAAAAGGAGAAAGAATAAAGAGAATAACGGACGAGTTAAACGGCGAAAAAGTTGATGTTATTTTATATGATAAAAATCCGGTAAACTTTATTAAAAATGCTTTAGGTCCTGCTAAAGATGTAAAAGTTTACATAACAGATATAAAGAATCAAGCAGCACTTGCTATAGCGGATGGTGACAATCTGTCACTTGCCATTGGAAAAAGAGGTCAAAATGTTCGTTTAGCAGCCAGGTTAACTAAATATAGAATTGATGTAAAAACAACTGCTCAAGTTGAAGAGGAAGGTATAGATTTAACTGATTTTGAAGGATGTGATTAATTTGAAACAAAAAAAAATCCCTCTAAGAAGTTGTGTCGTTACGAAAGAAAAGTTACCTAAGCGTGATTTAATTAGAATTGTAAAGGATAATACTGATAAGGTAGTTATTGATTTAACTGGCAAAACAAATGGAAGAGGCGCTTATTTAAAAAAAGATTTAGAAGTAATTCGTAAAGCTAAAAAAAGTAAAGTATTAGATAGGCACTTAGCGATATGTGTGAAAGAATGTATATATGACGAATTAGAGGTGATATTAGATGAGGAGCAGGCCTAATTGGGATCAATATTTTATTGAGATGGCCAAACTGGTATCTACTCGCTCTACTTGTTTAAGAAGACAAGTAGGAGCGGTAATAGTTAAAAACAAGAGAATTTTAGCAACTGGTTATAATGGCGCTCCTCGGGGGTGTAATCATTGTGATGATAGTAGCTGTTTAAGAGCAAAAATGAATATACCCTCTGGAGAGAGACATGAAATTTGTAGGGCTGTTCATGCTGAACAGAACGCTATTATTCAAGCGGCATATTTTGGAGTAGAAATAAATGGTTCCGCTATTTATGTAACGGTTACGCCTTGTATTATATGTGCCAAGATGATTATTAATGCTGGTATAAAAAAAATATATATCAATGGGGATTATCCTGATAAGATGACATTAGACATTTTGAAGGAGGCTAAAATAGAGGTGGAAAAAATAACGTAAGAAAGAGAGGCTGATTTTATATGATGACAGTTTTAGAATATGCTTTAGATATTAAGAAAACAGTAGAAGAAGTTTTATCTAAGTGTAAAGAACTTAATATTAATGTTCAACAAGAAAGTGATTTGTTAGAAGAAGATAATATTATTGATTTAGATAATGTTTTTGCTAATGAAAAAAGCGACGAAGAAAATGAAATAATAGATGATGAGGAAATCGAAGAAATAATATCCAAAGTAAAAATGGATGTTGATGATACAGTCAAAAAGCAAAAATTAAAAAAGAAAACGGATATGAATAATGAGGACTTTCTTTTAAAAAGAAAAGAAATGTATAAAAACAAAGAAAAGTTAACGGCTAACATCCCAATTAATCAAGAAAACGTTATAATATATAAAGATGGAATGACGGTAAGTGAATTAGCGACTTTATTAAATGAAAATGGTGTTGAATTAATAAAAAAATTAATAAACTTAGGAATTATGGCTAATATTAATAGTGTTATATCTTTTGATGATGCGGAGTTATTAGTTATAGATTACAATAAGGAATTAAAAAAAGAAGAAACTCAAGATGAATCAAATTTTGAGAAATTAGAAATAAACGATGATGCCGAAGATCTTGTTAATAGATCGCCAGTAGTAACTATTATGGGCCATGTTGATCATGGCAAAACAACTCTTTTAGATAAAATTAGAGAAGCTAACGTGGTTTCAGGAGAAGCGGGTGGAATTACTCAACATATAGGGGCCTATCAAGTTGAATGCAAAGGACAAAGAGTTACCTTTATTGATACGCCTGGTCATGCCGCATTTACAGAAATGAGGGCTAGAGGTGCCAGTGTTACTGATATAGTTATTGTTATTGTATCGGCAGATGATGGTGTTAAACCACAGACAATTGAAGCTATTGATCATGCTAAAGCGGCAAAAGTTCCTATTATTGTCGCTATCAACAAAATGGATAAAAAAGATGCTAATCCAGAAAAGGTAATGACGGAAATGGTTGAATATGGGTTAACTCCAGAGGAATGGGGAGGTAATACCATCTTTGTTAAAATATCAGCTATAACGGGTGAAGGTATATCTGAATTATTAGAAAACATTTTATTAGTAGCAGAAATGGAAGATCTAAAAGCCAATTATCATCGTTATGCTATGGGTACGGTAATAGAAGCTAAGTTAAATAAAAATGTTGGCCCAGTTGTAACTCTAATTGTTCAAAATGGTACCTTACGATTAGGGGATCCGGTTGTAGTGGGAAATACTCATGGAAAAGTAAGAACGCTAGCAAATGATTCTCACCATCCTATTTTAGAGGCTGGACCATCAATGCCGGTTGAAATTACTGGTTTAAATGATATTCCGGCTGCCGGAGATAAGTTTATGGCTTTTGAAACCGAAAAACAAGCGAGAAATATTGCTGAAACTCGTAAAGTAAAGTATAAACAAAAAGCTAATCTTGCATCAGAAACGTTATCATTAGATGATTTGTTTTTAAAAATTCAAGAAGGCGTTAAAGAAATAAACGTAGTGGTAAAAACAGACGTAAAAGGTAGCGAAGAAGCAATAAGAAAAGCATTAGAGCAAATAAAAGTTGAAGATGTAAAAGTTAATATTATCAGAAGCGGAACAGGAACCATTACTGAAAGCGATATTGTTTTGGCTAATGCATCTAAAGCTATAGTTATTGGTTTTAATGTTAGACCTAGCAATAAAACGGTAGAAGTAGCTCGAGAATACGAAGTTGAAATAAGATTATATAATATTATATATAAAATTGTGGAAGAGTTAGAAGCAGCTATGAAAGGTATGCTAGAACCTATTTTTGAAGAAAAAGTATTAGGTACAGCAGAAGTTAGAAAGCTATTTAAATTTTCTAAAACAGGTACAATTGCAGGGTGTTATGTGTTAGATGGAGTAATAAAATCTAACGCTTTGGCAAGAATAATAAGGGATGGAGTTGTTATTTATACTGGCAATATTAATTCTATTCAAAGAGAAAAGGATTCGGTTAAAGAAATAAAACAAGGATTTGAGTGCGGAATAACAATTGAGAACTTTAACGATTTGAAAGAAAAAGATATTATTGAAGCTTATGATAATATAGAAGTTAAGAGGTGACATAATGCGCGTAAAAACTGAACGTATTGCTAGTAATCTTCATCGAGAGATAAGTGATATTGTTGCAAATGAAATAAGGGACGAAGACATAAAATTTGTAACAGTAACCTACGTTAAACTAGCTGATGATCTAAGTTATGCAAAAATATATTTTACAACTTTAATAGATGAAAAGAAAAATAAAATTTGGTCTGATTTAAATGGTGCTAGAGGTTTTATTAAGAACGAATTATGTAAGCGTAAATTAAAAATTAGAAAAATACCAGAATTAGAGTTTATTTATGATGATTCAATTGAATATGGAAGTAAAATTGAAAAAATAATTAAACAATTAAACGAATAAAATGTCTTAGACATTTTATTTTTGTTATAATATGATAATGGTGGTGATTAGATGGAAGGCATAATAGTAGTTAATAAACCCAAAGGATGGACTAGTCGACAGGTAGTAAACGAGGTTACTAAAATTACCGGAGTAAAAAAAATAGGACACACTGGAACTTTAGATCCATTGGCGACCGGAGTCATGGTTTTATGTATCGGTAAAGCAACTAAGATTGCTGAATTAATAACGGGCTATGATAAAGAATATGTTGCCGAAGGAATATTAGGAATTGAAACTGATACGCTAGATATCGAAGGAAAGATATTAAGGGAAGATAGAATTCATAATATAAGTAAAGAAAAAATAAAAAAGGTGTTAACTAAATTTATAGGTAAGATAAACCAAGAAGTCCCTAAATATAGCGCTATAAAAATAAAGGGAAGAAAATTATATGAATATGCTAGAAGTGATATAGAGATTGAACTTCCCAAAAGAGAGATAGACATATATAGTATTAAATTATTAGAAGATGTAATGGTTTATGGAGAAAAATTAAAATTTAAAATAAAATGTAAGGTTTCAAAAGGAACATATATAAGGAGTTTGATTAGAGACATTGGAAGAGAGTTAAATACAGTAGCGACATTGTCATCTCTTGAGAGAGTAAAACAAGGGGATTACACAATAGCGGAAAGTTATACAATAGCCGATGTTAAAAATAATGATTTTTGTATAATTACTATTAAAGAAGCTTTAAAGAATTTTCCAACCTTTAAAGTGAGAAAAGAAATAGTAAAACAAGTAAAAAACGGAGTTATTCTTGATAATACCTTTTTCCAATCTATATTTGGTTTATTAAATGATGGCGATGAACTTATTGCGTTATATAAAACTTATGAAAAAGACCCAACAAAAGTAAAGCCATATAAAATGTTTATATAACGATGAATATATTACAAAGGAAGATTATTATATCGTAAAAGCAGTGCGAGAATAATTTATTTATATTTTATCTTTTTGAGTTCCCCTTTTTAATTAAATAAAGCAAAAGGCTTGCTTTATTGCATATTATAATGTATATTATATATAGTCAATACCTAATCTTGGTAATCGAAAACTCCAACTTTTACTAGGGTTAAGGCGAATATAAAAGATAGGAGGATTTTTTATGTCATTAAAACCAGAAGAAAAAACAAAATTAATTGAAAAATATGCGCAAACAGATGGTGATACAGGATCATCAGAAGTTCAAATAGCTATTTTGACAGAAGAAATTAATAAGTTAACAGAACATTTAAAAGAACATAAACATGATTTTCACTCTAAAAGAGGATTATTGATTAAAGTTGGAAAAAGACGTAGTCTTTTAAATTATTTGTTAAAAAAAGATGTAAAAAGATATAGAGAAATAATAAAAAAATTAAAATTAAGAAAGTAGGCACCTTTTTTGAGTGTCTTTTTTTTAGGAAGAGGGTAATATATGGAAAAGCAAATATTTAAAACAAATTTTAGAGGTAGAGAAATAATTGTTGAAACAGGAGAATTAGCCAAACAGGCTGATGGTTCAGTATTGATTAGATATGGTGATACGGCGGTTCTTTCTAACGCTGTTATGAATAAAAAAAAAGCAGAGACGGATTTTTTTCCGTTAATGGTTATGTATAATGAAAAATTATATGCCGTTGGTAAAATTCCGGGCGGATTTATTAAAAGAGAAGGAAGACCTACTGACAATGCAACTTTAACAGCCAGATTAATAGATAGGCCAATTAGACCTATGTTTGATGATAACTTTAGAAACGAAATTCAAATAATAAATAATGTTTTATCGGTTGATCAAAATAATTCTCCAGAAGTCATGGCAATGCTAGGTTCTTCTTTAGTGTTATCTATTAGTTCTATACCTTTTGATAACCCCATTGCCGGTGTTATTGTAGGGAGATTAAATGAAGAATTAATTATTAATCCAACCGCTTCTGAAATAGAAAAAAGCGATCTAAATGTTACTGTGGCCGGTAGTTATGATGCTATTAATATGGTAGAAGGTGACTGTAAAGAAGTTTCAGAAGAAGTTATTTTAGAAGTAATTGAATTTGCGCACAACGCTATTAAAGAACTAATTGATTTTCAAAGAAAAATCATAAAAAAAGTAGGATTACCAAAGGTTAGCGTTGAAATTGATAAAGTGGATGAAAAATTAGAAGCAGAGTTAAATAAGAAGGTTTTAAAGAATATGGTAGCGGCTATTAAAATAAAAGATAAGTTAGAAAGATATGCTGCGATTGATAAAATAAAGACAGAAGTAATAGATGAATATAAAAATAATGATGCTGAAGATATAATTATCAAACAAGTAAAAGTCATCTTAGACAACATAGAGTATAACGAAGTAAGAAGATTGATAACAGAAGATAAAATAAGACCTGACGGACGTAAAACAAATGAAATAAGAGAATTATCATCCCATATTGATATATTAGCTAGAACGCATGGTTCAGCCTTGTTTACAAGAGGACAAACCCAAGCCTTAAGTATAACTACATTAGGAGCATTAGGAGAACATCAAATTCTAGATGGTTTGGGTGTTGAAGAAGGAAAAAGGTTTATGCTTCATTATAATTTTCCTCCGTTTAGTGTTGGTGAAACAGGTAGGTATGGTCCTCCTGGTAGGAGAGAAGTTGGTCATGGGGCGTTAGGTGAAAGAGCATTGTTGCAAGTGTTACCTAATGAAGAAGAATTTCCTTATACAATTAGAGTGGTTTCTGAAATTTTAGAAAGTAACGGTTCGACTAGTCAAGCAAGTATATGTGCTGGATGTATGTCTTTAATGGCGGCAGGGGTACCCATTAAAGCTCCGGTAGCAGGTATTGCTATGGGGTTAATTAATAATGGTAAAGAAAATGTCATTCTTACTGATATTCAAGGTATGGAAGATCATTTAGGAGATATGGATTTTAAAGTTGCAGGGACACGAAAAGGTATTTGTGCACTTCAAATGGATATAAAAATCCAAGGAATAAATAAAGAAGTATTAAAAGAAGCGCTAGAGCAAGCTCGTGTTGGTAGGTTAAAAATATTAGATAACATGGAAAAAACGATTAAAATTCCGAGAAAGGAATTAAGTCCCTATGCGCCAAAAATAAAACAATTAAAAATAAAGCCTTCTCGAATAAAAGATGTAATTGGTAGAGGTGGAGAAACAATTAGTAAAATTATTGAAGAGTGTAATAATGTAAAAATAGATATCGAGGATGATGGTCGAGTTGTTATTTATCATAACGATTATAAAACAATCGATAAAGCTCTTTCGATGATCGAAAACATTGTTAGAGAAGTAGAAGAAGGAAAAATTTATACAGGTAAAGTTGTAAAAGTTGAAGATTTTGGTTGTTTTGTTGAATTATGGCCAGGGTGTGAAGGGCTAGTTCATATATCACAACTATCTGATAAAAGAGTAGAAAAAACCGAAGACGTTGTTAAATTAGGTGATGATATAGTTGTTAAAGCGATTGGATACGATAAAAAAGGACGACTAAATTTATCTCGTAAGGAAGCTAAAAAGTAGGACGAAATCAAAAGAGTTATAATTAATTTTATAACTTTTTTTTGACATTAAATATTTACTATGATAATATTTACCTATGAAAATAAAAAGTGAGGAAATTATAAAATGAAAGAAAAAATAACGATTGTAGGGGCAGGGTGTTTTGCCACAGCTATAGCGCAAATATTTTCTGATAAAGATTACGAAGTTATAATGTATACCACTTTTCCAGATCAAGCAAAAGAGATAAATGATAATAAAACAAATAAATATTATTTTGAACACTTAGTTTTAAGTAAATTGGTTAAAGCAACTACTTTATTAGATGAGGCTTTATCTTTTTCCAATTATATTGTTTTAGCAGTTCCTAGTGAATCTATGCGAGAAGTTTGTCATAAAATAAATGAAAAATTAATAAATCCTAAAATATTTATAAATGTAGCAAAGGGGTTAGAACCACAAACTAATAAGATGTTATCAGAAATAATTGAAGAGGAAATAGATGAAAAACAAAGAAAGGGTACGGTTATTTTATCTGGTCCTTCCCATGCTGAAGAAATAATTGAAAGGCATTTTACGGCCATTATATCCGTTTGTAACGATGGAAAAATAGCAAAAGAAATTCAAAATTTATTTAGTAATAAATATATTAGAGTATATACCTCTAATGATATAATAGGAGTTCAAATTGCCGCTTCAGTAAAAAATATATTAGCAGTAGCTAGTGGGATAATAACTGGTATGGGTTATGGTGATAATACTAGGGCCGCATTAATTACCAGAGGATTAGCTGAGATGGTAAGGTACGGAATTAGAAAAGGTGCTAAAATGAATACTTTTTTTGGATTAGCTGGAATTGGTGATTTGATTGTAACAGCCACTAGTCATCATAGTCGAAACTTTCAAGTTGGTTATAAAATAGGACAGGGAATGGATGTAAAACAAGCTATTATGGAATCTAAAACAGTTGTTGAAGGAGTAAGAGCTACAGAGGCTGTATATTTAGATTCTAAGACTAATGATATTGACATGCCTATTACGAAAGGAATATATAAAATATTTTTTGAAGAATATAATCCTAATCAAATAATGGAAAACATCATAATTAGAAAATTAAAAGCCGAAGAAATTGGGTCATAAAATTATTTTATAATATCAACAATATATTATAAAAAAGATAATAGTTCTAGTTTTTATGATATAATTATAGTAGGAGATGATCAATAAATGAAAATGATAAAGATATTATTTTTAATTATAATTATCTTGTTGGTTTCAAGTTGTAAAACTCAATATAGAATTCAAATAAGAGAAGATTTATCAATTGAGGAAGCGCTATTTTTTTATGAACGAAATGAAATTATAAAGAATTATCATTATAGTATAGATACGTTTATTAATACAAATGTAGCAGAATTTAGACTTCATGGTTATTTAGATAAAAAACATATAGTAGAAAAAGATATTGGTAAAAATGAATCTGGAGTTATTGTAAAAAAAGAATATGATGATTTTAATGTTTTTGCTAAAGAAGGAGAATTAAAAGAATTATTTAGTGATATAAATATGATTAGAAATAATAATATCATTACAATAGAGTTAATTACTAACGAGGACAAAATAAGTCTCTTTAAGGGTGATTATGAAGCCGCGGCAATACTTGCGGAAATGGAAATAATAATAACTGTCCCTTATTTAATATTAAACCACAACGCTGATAATTATGATTTAGGAACTAATACATATTTTTGGCATTATGATGAAAATGCTGCTGATAAAAGAGTGGAAATAACCTTTGATATAGATAAAAAAATAGCAGTATCTTTTGCGGATAGAATTTCGCTTGCTAATAAAAAAGTTTTTTTGAATCCTTATATAATAATTCCTGGTATTATAATCATTATGGGTGTAGTTGGGTTTTTAATCCATATAAAAAATAGAGAAAATAATACTTTATAAATTTAGGAGGTATTTATGACAATAGATTTAGTTCTATCAACAATAAGAAAAATTATA
>SKGN01000058.1 GCA_007117415.1 Bacilli bacterium
ATGATGTAAGAAAACCCTTAATTAACGCTTTAAGTTATATATGGTTCGGGTTTGTTTTCATTGCTCTTTTTTTCTTATATAAATATAAAGGTAAGGAATACGACACAAAGAAACAAAAAGCCATCTCAAAAGATATTCCTTTATATCGTTTACCTATAGAGTTAGGTTATTTGGTAGATAAAAAAATTAAAACAAAACATTTAACAGCCACTATTATGAATTTAATCCGTAAAAAAGTTATTGACGTTAGAATTTTTAATAATAATTTTGAATTAACTCTTATTTATGAAAACGTTGAAGAAATAACCAAATCAGAGATGTTTTTAATAACTTGGTTTTTTAATCGAATAGGGGATGGAGAAAGCGTTTCTTATAAATTAATAGAAAAAGACGCTAAAAGGAATAGTAAGTATTTTTTGAATTGTTTTAGAGAGTGGCTTGAACAAGCTTATTTAGAGGTAAGAAAACAACCTTTTTTTGAAAAAAATTTTTATATTATTGAACAAGCCCTTGCTTATTTTAGTTTGTCCGTTATGTTAATTATTTTGAACATGATAATTAGCAATTATTCTACATCGCTATATATGTTGGGATTAATAATTATTTCGCTCTGTTATGTTTCTTTTATTTCTAAAAGAGGTAAAGAATTTCAAGGAGAATATCAAGACTGGCTGGAATTTAAAAATTATTTAATTAAAGAAAAAGCGTTTAAAAAGGGAGAAAATCAATTTCTTGAATATAGTGTTGTTTATACTAAAATATTGGGTGGAGAAAATATATATCATCAAAAATTAATTAATTTTTTTGCGGTTGACAAACATATTTTTGAAGAAAGTTTGTTGCTTAAATTAACAGTAACAGGTATAATGAATGATATAAATAAAAAAATAGAAAGATGTATTTTAGTTGCTAAATTTAAGGGTTCAATTTGGGGTTCTAATAAAGGCAGCCGAGCAATAACAAGATATAAGAATCAAAAAGATAATTAATCTAAATACAACTAAAAGGGGAATGATACTATGATAGGTAAAATAATAGGCGCTAGAGATAATTTAATTGAAATAAAACTAGAAATTGATGTAACTAAAATTGGTAATTTAATTAATTACCATGTTATTTTTGATTTAGAAGATAATAGTAAATTGGTAGGAGAAATAAGAGATATAAATACAGAAACAGCTTTAGTTTCTCTAGTAGGAGAAATAAGAGATGAAATATTTAATTCGGGGGTAAGTAAGCGACCTTCCTTTAATTCAACGTGTCGCATTTTAAACAAAGAGGAATTGAAGATTATTTTAGGAGAGAATACACTTGTAGGTAAGAAAACCTTAGCCATGGGTAAAATCCCTTTATACGGAGATTATTCGTTAAAGGTAGATATTAATGATTTTTTTAGTAATCATTTTGCTATATTTGGTAATACTGGTAGTGGTAAATCGCATTCAATAGCTAGAATATTACAAAATCTATATCATACTACCGATAGCGTTCCTATAAATAGCAATGTTTTTCTTTTTGATGCTTATGGGGAATATCATAGAGCCTTAAGTAAAATAAGTGATCATTCAAACAAACTTCGTTATAAGGCTTATACGACCAATCTTACATTTCCGGACAGCGAAGTCTTGAAAATTCCTTTATGGTTACTTAGCGTTGATGATATAGCCCTTTTATTAGGTGCTGACAATCATGTCCAGTTGCCTATTATTGAAAAAGCGCTTAGGTTAGTTGGTATTTTCGCTAAAGAAGAAGATAGTGTAATTACTTATAAGAATGATATAATTGCTAGAGCCGTTTTAGAAATACTTTATAGCGGTAATACCCCTTCTCAAATTAGAGATCAAATTTTTGCGGTTTTAACAGCGTTCAATACTAAAGATTTAAGTTTAGAAACAAAATTAGTCCAACCTGGTTATATTAGAACCCTAAGGCAATGTTTAATAATAGATAAAGATGGAAAACTTTCAGAAATGCAACTAGTTACTGAGTTTATTAGTAGCTTTATCAAAGAGGGGTTAGAATTAAGTTTGCCGGACGGTACTTTTGTTTACACCTTAGAAAATTTAAAAGAGGCTTTTGATTTCGCGTTAATATCAGAAGGTATTTTAAAGAGTGATAAAGTATATGATTACGCTAATGTGTTAAAAGTAAGGTTACATTCTTTGATTAACAGTGATAATCGTCATTTTTTTAGTTATAATAATTATATTAGTAAAAATGAATATGTAAAGGAATTGTTAACTTCTCCTGATGGAATTAAAGCTCAGATTGTAAACTTTAATATTAACTATATTGATGATCGTCTGGCTAAAGTAATTACTAAAATTTATTCTAAAATGCTTTATGATTATACTGTTTCTTTAGAGGATAGAGCATCTTTTCCGATTCATATAATATTAGAAGAAGCTCATCGATATGTTCAAAATGATAATGACACATTTTTAATAGGGTATAATATATTTGATCGAATAACAAAAGAAGGAAGAAAGTATGGAATTATTTTGGGCCTTATTTCTCAAAGGCCTTCTGAATTAAGTGAAACATCAATGTCTCAATGTTCTAATTTTCTAATCTTTAGAATGGTTCATCCTCAAGATTCATCTTACATTAGAAATATGGTCCCTAATATTACTAGTGAAATAGTAGACAAATTAAAAATATTACAACCTGGTAATTGTATCGCCTTTGGAAGCGCTTTTAAACTTCCAACCTTACTGAGGTTTGAAATGCCAGATCCAGCTCCTAAAAGTAGTAACGCTGACATTGCTATAAATTGGTATCAAGAATAATTGTTAATAAAAACGTCAACTAATTTTAGTTGGCGTTTTTATTAACGTTATATTTACATGTCGTTTTCCGAAGCATGTGCTAATCTACTTGCTGCTGATGCTGCTATAGCGGCTACTATATCATCTAAAAAAGTATGACATTTATTTTCTTGTTTACCAATATCATCTATTTTCCCAATTATGCCAGGTTTTATTTTATCCATATAACCGAAATTAGTAAGGGCAATTGATCCATTCATATTAACGATACTTAGTGCTAAAATTTCATCAATACCAAATAAATGATTATCTTCTAAAATAATATCATTTATTTCTTTATCCATAACTCTTTTTTCAGCTAATTCATCTAGTGCTATTCCAACCAAAATAGAATGATAAGCCTCTCTTTTCTCAATAACGGATATAACCGCTTTATCGCATTCTTCTATTGTTAACTGATGATAATTTTTCTGTAACTCCATAACAATTTCTGCTATGTCTCTAATGGTAACGCCTCGTTCTTCAAGTTTTTTAATAACGATTTCTTTTTTTACTTTCATTATGAACCTCCACTCATAAACGTATTTTTTTACTCATACTATAATATAGGAATATAGGTGAGCAGATGAATAATTATATTAATTATTACTATAATTTATATCCAGAAAAGCTTTTTTACAAACCATATTTTTTTCATTTCGATTTAAATGATAAAAAATATTATTTTATCATTTATGACCGAGATGTAAACGAAATAGGGCCTTTATATGAACTTAATATTGAGATGCGAAACAGAAATATTCCTGTTCATGAAATTATATTAAATAAGAATAACCAACCGGTAACCTTTATTAACGATATTCCTTATGTATTAATGGAAATAAAAATAAATGAAAATAGGGTAATTACAATTAATGATATATATATATTTCAATTATATAATAATAATATAAATATAAA
>SKGN01000050.1 GCA_007117415.1 Bacilli bacterium
CTGAATCAATAGCGGCTTGGAGATTGGTTACTTCACCTTTAAGATTATTTTTTTCAAGAGCAATAAGAAGATTTTTTTGTTTTAAATCTAACTTATATATTTTTTTCTCTACTTTTTTTAATTCCTTTTCTTTTATAGCCGTTAAATCACTTACCTTTTCATTTTGAGAAAGATAATTTATTCCATCATATAAACCTTTTCTTTTATCCTGCAATTCATTTGTATCCTCTTTTGTTTTCTCTATTCTACCTTCTAAAGTAAACGTTTTATACCATATTTTCTTAAAATTATCAAGGTATTGACTTAATAATTTTACCACTCTAAAACCACTACTTTTTATCTTCTGACCATCAAATTTTCTACCCGTTACTTCAGGTGATTTATTATCACCATAAATTACATCACTCATAATATACCCTCCTTCTATTTATAACTGAGCCATTTTTTTCATAATTTCTTTGATAGTAGCCCATTCTTCTTCTGAATCAATATTTTCAAAAGACAACATTCCGTCCTTCTCGACTAAGATAGATGCATATAATCTAACCATATCATTTTCATCTTTTTCGTTAAAAGTATAAAATATATATTCCTTACCTGTATCAGGTAATTTGAAGTTAGATAGTACCTCCGCTTCTTTTTCTTCCCCGTTTTGATCTAAAACTACAATTGTTTGTTTATCTATCACAAAATTCACCTCTTCCTCGCTTATTCTTTTATATGACAATTATAACATACTTTTTTATGGTTTGTATACCCTTTTTAAAACAAAATATTTGCAACCAAAGGCACACTGTTCTTTTAAGTATTTTTCTAAAAATTTTATATTATTAATATTCTTTACCTTTTGATTTTTTTGTTCATAAAATCCCTTTAATCTTAATTTTCCATAAGCCCAATCACCAACGATATAATCATAATCATCAAAATAATCAGTCATTTTTTCTTCAACATCATTTAAAACAAAGCCTTCTTTAATATTTTGTTCTATAAAATAATCTTTTTCATTGATTTTAATAGCATTTTTCATTTTAATACTCCTTACTATATACCTCTCTTTGTTTTTTGTATCTATCTAAACTTGAATGTGATAACCAAGTCATATAACCACCATCTAATCCGGCCTCAAACAATGCTTTTATTTGAGCTTCTATTTGTTCATTTCCATATGGAAACCCACCCGGATGTTTATAATTAGGAACATCATATACCTGTATCCAATTTCTTACGATAGCAGGATTAGGTATTTCTTGTTGCCTTTTTTTTACATATTCATTACCCCATAAATATAATAAATCATAAGGTATAGTCCATACTGGTTCCTTAAATCCAAATTCATATTTGTTGAAATGATCAGGATATGGCATACCACTAATCACATCCACAACATTGGAAATTGCTGGCCAATATTGGCCATATGCTGTTACATAATTATAGGCTGATTCTCCAAAAACATCAGCTGAAACATATACCTTTAATTTATGAAGTTCATCACATGCATACATTAAAAACCTTTGGATAGCTTGCGCCTTTTCTTCTTCATAATCATTTAAAAATAACATTAAACCTTTATTTTCAGCATCGATTGTTCTATCTGGAAACCTTACATAATCAAATTGAATTTCATTAAATCCCATCTCGATTACTGCCTCTTTAGCCAAATTAACATTAAATTTCCAAACGTCTCTTTGAAATGGACTAGGCCAATAAGTATTTGAATGCAAATAAGGTTGATTATTTCTGCTATCAGTTATAGCGATATCAGGATTATCTAAAACATAATATTTATCTTTAAAAACAGTAATTCTTCCAATTACATAAAATCCCGCTTCTTTTATTTTATTAATTGCATTTTTATAATTTTCAAAACTATTATTAGCATATTTATAATTAGTGGGTGACAATTGTTCAAAAACTTTTGATTTATACGCAGGTGCTTCATTATCTTTTATATCAACCACAAAAGCATTTATCTTAGTCTGCTTTGCAAACTGAATATAATCATCAACATTATCAATAATAGAACGACCGCTATTTAAATATATAGCGTATACTTTTATCGGCATTAAATTATCTTCAAATATAGGTTTAATCCTAGGATAATAATCTAAATGGCCAGCATGACCGCCACCAAATCGATTTCCTCGTTGATTATGAATATCATAATATTTTTCGGGATTATAATTTTCAAGAGCTTCCAATTCAGTAAATGCACTATATTTTCCATAAATATAGCCTGTTTTATCGTTAATACTTACTTGATAAATATTAACACTACCATCTTCATTGGTAAAATCATAATCAACTATGCTTAATTCATTGCCCTTTTTTACTAACCCTTTAATTGTTCCTTTATCTATATCTTGATATAAGGTAGTGCTCGTTCTAGCATAAATTTTTTGTTCGGTTGCAACCTTATTTTCTATATCTGTAATATTATTTTTATTGACAAAGTAATACTCATTATCAAGCTTTATCTTTTCATATTGCTGATTATCATCATCAATGGTTATTCCTAACAACCTGATTTTAGTTCCTCTGGAAACCTCTTTTGTTTTAGTTAAATCATCATTAAATAAGTCAACTGTTAAAATGCTGTTACTTAAATAAAAGGTTTGATTAGCGTTAGTTATTGATTGTGATTCGTTTAAGAAAAAATAAATTATCATTAGTATTGACAAAAAACTTATTAATAAAAATACTTTCACCCTGTTTTTTAATTTTCTTTTTTGTTTTAAATTAGTCATATCTTCACCTATCCTAATATTTAATTATTATAGATGCATGAAGATTTTTTACCTTCCTAAAATATATCTTCATTATACATCATATTTGAAATTTTAACATCATATTTTAATTGTTTTTGTCTAAATTTGTTTTTTTTCAAAAAAAATAAATCATATAAATGATTTATTTTAATTAAGTACATCTTTTATTTCTTCCATTCCCTCTTTATACAAGCTGTTTTTACCATTATCAATTTTTATTAAGGTTGAACCATTAATTTTTAAATTTAAAATATTATTAACTTTTTTATTACTTTCTTCTGTTAGATAAGAGGAATTAAACCCTTTGTTTAAATCAACCTTATAAATAGGAATAGAGTTTTCTTTTTGATTATATTGTTCAATCATATAATGATATAAAATTGAATCATGATTATCAAAATCAAAAAAGACAACATAATATTTTTGAGGCTTTTGATTGAATGTTTCTCCTGCTAAAATTTCTTTGTATTGAATAACCGTAAAATAATCCTCTTCTTCAAATTTAGGAACACGATTATTGTTAATAAAGACTGCTATTAAATAGAAAATTAAGAAAACTCCTAATACCAATCCTAATAATTTAAAGGCTCCATCAAATTGTTCTAACGAATTAAAGTCTTTTGCTTGTTTGATTTGCTTTTTTTTAATTTTTTTCCTTGCCATATACATCACCTAAATATATTTTATCATATAATTGATTAAAATTATTAAAAAATCATCCAATTGGATGATTTTTTTTATTTAAATACTGGTAAAGTGTTAATTGATCTAGCTACTTCCACTAATTCATACTTAGACATCATATCAGAGGCAATATAATATTCCATACCATTACTAATCCATGAAACGGAATTATCAGATATATAACCTACTGTATCGACTAACAAAATAGGATCACCATAAGTTGGAATAACTGACCATTCTTCTTCAATACTGGCTGTTTCTTCTACTATTACAAAAGGTTTATCACCATCAAAAGTTAATATTACTCTTTCTCCATTTGTTTTTTCAACCATATCTTGGGAAATTAAATGAGTGTTCTCCGGAATATACATCGGATATACAATATTCTCTATCTTAAAAACAGGTTCTATCTTTCCTTCGGCTAACGCTGTTGACATATTCTCATTTAATGCAAAATAACTGTTATTAAAAGTAGCTTTCATATCTAATTTAGTAATATTCATTTTTATTTCCGGATTATTATTTTTATCTAAAACATGTATTTCCTTAAAATTTAAATCCTTATCAATAAATATAATTTGCTGCGTTAATCTTTTGTTATTTGGATAATTAACTTTAGTGGTGAAAACATAATAATTTTCAGTTTCTTCAAATATTTTTTTACTATCTTCCTTTAAATCTTGTAGTAAAGCCTGCAATAAATAAACTTGCGAATTATTATATGGCCATTCACTTTGAAATTTAAAACTCTTATTTAATGATGGTGTTAAAACATATACTCCTTCCTCATTCTTTAAAATAATTTGTTCATGATTGTTAGAAACATTTTTTAAGCTAACCCTAAAAAAATTAGGTGCTTGATAAGAGACCTTTACATCATATTTATAAATATCTTCATTATTAATAATATCCATTTGTCCTTCTAAATAATATCCTTTATTATTTTCAATGCTTTTAGATAAATCTTTCATTATATCTTTCTCGCTATATTTCCCACATCCTGTAATAAAAAATAATGACAAGATTAAACCTAATAATAATATTTTTTTCATACTTTCACCCCATAATTTTATATTTCATTTAATTATATGGATAGAAAATTTAATTATTCATGAATAATTTTATTTTTTTTGACTATTATAATTAATAGAAAGATTATTAAAGGAGGAAAAACATGAAAACCTTACAAATTATCTCACTAGTTCTTACTATTGTAGGTGCAATAAATTGGGGTCTTGTTGGTTTATTCGATTTTGATTTGGTCGCAAGTTTATTTGGCGTTGCTACAACAACATCAAGGCTTATTTACAGTGTTATAGGATTAGCCGGAATTATCAACATAGGATTATTATTTGAATTATTTGAAAAAATGGATAGATAAATAAATATATCAATTTAAAAATAGGACTAAGGTCCTATTTTTATTATGGTCAATATTAATCATCTTATTCTAAGGTTTATATCACCTTTAACTAGGTCTAACAAATATCGCAAATATAATTGTAAAATGTTAGCCTTATCTACATTTTCTTGAACAGTAACTCCTACACTTATTATTACTTTACCATTATCAAGTGCTTTTATTAATCCAATGTTATCTCCTTTTCTAAGGGGAGCTTTATTTTCATTAATTTCTATTTTATAAATAAAATCTTTTTTCGTTTCTCCCTTTTTATATAAAATGTTTAAGTCTTCAATGGGAACAAGATTAATATATTTTCTTTTACCTTTTATTACTTCTATTCTACCTACAACATTACTAGAAGATAACAATTTTTCAGGCTCATATACATTAAACCCATAATCTAACATCTTGCTAATTTCAGCATTTCTAATCCTACTATCTTCAGCCCCAAAAACAATGGCAATTAACCGCATATTATTGCGCCTAGCAGTTGCAGTTAAGCAAAATCCCGCTTCACTTGTATAACCTGTTTTCAAACCATCTACTCCTTCGTAAAAACGGACTAATTTAATGGTATGTTTATTTTACAATAAAACCAAAAACAAACTATTTACACTTTATTTTACGCGATGTTTACGCTTTTCAAAAAAATAAATGTGAAAAGTATTGTAAAACAATATATATAAAATTATAATTGTCATATAAAGGAGGAGTTGTAGAAATGTTTACCAAAGCAAGATTTCTATTAGGTCTGGTTTCATTATCAATATGTCTTTGTTTAATGAGCAGTACTTATTCAAGATATGTAGCAGATACAACTAGTAATATTGAACTTTTATTTGCAAAATGGCAGATTCTAGTAAATAACACTGATATTACTACTAATTTAGAATCAAATATTAGTTTTACACCTGTTATTGAACCAAATGATAATGTTGCTGCTGATGTTTTAGCTCCTTCTTCAAGAGGACACTTTGATATTGATATTGACCCTACAAATGTAGAAGTATCATTTAAATATTCAATTGATATCGATATTGATAACGAGAACATTCCTGATTTGATTATTACGGAATACGCTATTGTACCAGCAGATTATATTGATGGTGATCCACTTCAATTAATTGAAGCAGAAGAAGACTTTATTACTAATACGTTATATTTTGATAATAATACTGAGTTATTTCAATTTGAGACTTTTACAATCAGAATTTACTTTGAATGGTATGAAGGTGAAGAAGAATTAATGAGTGATGAAGATGATACCGTAATTGGCTTCTTAGCTGCTACTGAGGGATTAACCTTTACTATAACGGCTAATATATCTTTTGAACAAATAATTGAATAATATCGTATAGCATAAATACATTTAAAAAGACATGAAGCAAAACTCATGTCTTTTTATTATAT
The DNA here is from genome assembly GCA_007117415.1 of Bacilli bacterium. Lineage (GTDB taxonomy): Bacteria > Bacillota_I > Bacilli_A > RF39 > UBA660 > SKGN01. Next base: position 6,268 of record SKGN01000050.1, read on the forward strand.
TATAATATATATTTATAAGTTCGATTTAGAAGCTAAAATAACGGGAACTACATTACAACTAGTCGTCTTATCTTCTCCATATATCATAGCGTTAACTTCGTTATTTTTTTTTGAAGCAAACGCGTTATTAGCGCTGTATTCAGTATTAGTCCAATAGCAATTAGTTGCAACTAATTGCTCAAATCTTTCATTAATAAACCTAAAATAGCCATTATAACTAATTGCTCTATTAATTTCAGTACTCATTCTGTTATTATATTTTAAATTACCTATTATAGCATCAGATAAACTATCTCTAATTAAAAAGGAATTAATTACATCAGTTGAAACAATATTTAATAAATCATTCGCTGATAATCCTCTTGTATCAACCGCCCATGTCGTTGTTATAGATGCTAATGTAGAATTATAATTATTATAAGTTGTATTTAAATAAGTAACCGTAGGATCGGCTAACAAGGTAACTGTGTTATCACCTAATTTGTTATTAACATCTATTATATATGTTTTTAAACAAATCGAACTAACTTCTTCACATCTAGTATTATTAACTACATCAAATAATACTGAATCACCTAAATTATAATTAGGGTCACTCACTGTGCTTGACTCAATATATTGTTCAGCGGTAACACTTATTCTTATCTTAATAGGTGATTTAACGACATATGTTGGATCTAAATCTTGTTGTTCAGCTTCATTTAAATAAAATTTATAAGCTTCTGTTCCCCATAAGCTATCTAAAGCATCATTATCTGAATCTAATGGCCATGATACAGATACCTCAAACAAACTTTCTTCACCTTTAGATAAAACATAATTTCTAGTTAAATTCATATTAATACGAAATGGATATTCATGTGCGAGCCTATCATTAACATATGCTGATGTAATAGTCTCTCCATCTACTGTATATTTATCAGCAGGATCATCTAAAATTCTAGCTGAAACGATTGAATAGTTAACTTGCGCATCAGAGTCTCCTAAATTTTTTATACTAACCGTCTCGGTTACTATATCCATACCCGGATATATTTCAGATAAAGATATGACAATATCATTAGATACCGTTTCACCATCTTTTTCTAATTCAATATACCAAGCTTTAACATCAATTTCAGTAGTAATATTGGCTAAACCACTATATGCAAACCACGCTAGTGTAACCGATATAAATGAAACGATTACAAAAACTAAAGATATTAAATTTATTCGTATATATGTTTTATACCTGGGCTTCATTTATATCACCTCGTTTATCTATAACTTTTTAATTATGTATTATCCTTTAACTTCGCTCTTCGCTCTTCTTCTTTATCAACCATTGTCATAACAATTTCAGATATAATAATGAATAGGAGCGGTACTATAATAAAAAGATAAAAACCTATACTTGTACTAACAATTTTGTATACAAGGGAAAGGATAACTGATTTATAAATAACTTTTCCATATACTTGAGTTTCTGAAACAACAGGGTCTTGTACCAAATTAGCTAAGCCTTTGGTATGGAATAAATAACTACCCTCTTCATCTTGTTCAATATCCACTACCTGGTGGGTAATTACCTTGTTATTAAATCCCCCCTTATCTCCTAAATAGCTAATAGTATCACCTACTCTAATTGTAGAAGGACTAACTTCCTTGGAAATCAATACATCTCCAATCATATATTTAGGTTCCATACTTCCGGAAATTACCGTAAACATTCGAAAGTTAAAAAAGGATATCTTATTATCACTAAATCGTTGCAAACAAACAACTATAATAAAACCAAAAAGCAATACAAAAACTAATATTCGTATAGTAGATATAATATAATTTATTACTTTGTTTTCTTTTATTTTATTAATTTTTATCATACCAATCACCTTGTGCCCTCTCTAAGTATTGATCCATTGCCGTTTTAAATTTATTTTTAACATCCGTACTATCTACTAATCTTTTGTTTTTTTCATTTTTAATTTCAAAAGATATCATATTAATTATTTCATTCTCTGATATGTCAACACCATTATTTAATAATATTGAAATAGCTCTTTGAACCTGTCGGTTAATTATTTCAAAAGCGTATTTACATAATTTCTCCTTTTGTTCTCTTTTTGATAAACTTATGGAATCTAAAACATAATAATCCATTAAAAAAGAATCTTCTAAAATACCTTTTAAAACATTATCTCCAGAAGTATCTAAACCTTCTTTAGAATCTCCGGTAGCTTTCTCATCATAATTTTGTAAAAATTCCCATAATTTCATGGCAATTTGAAAGTTAGGATTTTTTAAAATAGTGTTTGTTTTTCTAATTGGAGGGAAAATAAGTGCCACATGAGCTTTTTCTAATGATGTCATAAACTCATTTCTTCGCCAATTATTAATATAATCGTTAATCTTCTTTATTCTTGCCTTTATTTTATCTATTTCATTTTCAAACTCATTGCCTTTTTGTTCTTCAGGCAATTCATTAGCGCTAATCTTTAGCTCGATATTGACTCTCTCATTCCCCGTAGTAGTTGAAGCAGCATATTCTAGCGTTTTACTGTTTTTAGCTTCTAAATCCTCTAATAAAGCTTCTTTTTGAGCTAAAAATCGAATGGTATTTTTTATTAAAGTGTATATAAACCTATTTTCATAAGTGTTATATGTTTCTTCCCGGCGAATAATTAATATTTTTGATGGCTGTACCTCATTTGTTTTTTCATCTATCTTATCAATATAATGAGTATGTCTAGATAAATCTTTAACACTAGCCACCGAAATCTTTTTCGCTTTACCTATTTTAACTACATCTTCTTCATTAATAAGCGCTAACTTAGGGTTTCTAATAATATTATCAATATATGGACAGGTGAATTCAATTTCATCTACCCAATTAAATGACATTGAATTATTGGTAAATTCAGATTTATAATACATTTCTGAATTTACATTTTCCATAAAGGTATCACTTTTGGCATTTATCTTTTCATCCATTGCTATCTTTGTACCTTTAGCCATATATAACCACCACTCTCTATACTGTCTTCTTAATTCTTTCTAAATACTCAATACATTCTTTCATAGCGTTATTACCAAACGTTTTATTTAAATAAACTATAAAAGGCTCTATTTCATCACGAATAAGAGAAATATTTAATTGATCAAATTTACGGAAAATCTTCTTAGCAATAAAATAATCAATTCCACTTACTTCTTTACCGCCACAGGCTACATATACTGGTACAAAAGTATTTAACTGCTTCATAATACGATTACCAAAGGCAACTCTAAAATGTTTAATAACATAATTGTCCATTTCTAGAACTTTTTGAATATTTTTCTCAGAAAGAGTATTATTTAAAACCGCCTCTTTAAATAAAGATTCAAGATAACTCGAATTAATATCAATTGGTTCTTGTTCCCTACATTTAAACGGCTCTATTTTAGTGTTAATATCAATTGGCATAGCACGGTCATAAACCTTATCTGTCACCATAAAAGTTGAATCATCATTATTAATGGTTCCTATATACCATAAGTTTTCAGGTAACTTTAATTTGCCACGAATAATTCTTTTGGGATCTTCAGGCCATGGACTTGTAACTAATTCAATAATCCACTCATCTCTAGAAGGCATCTCCATAATCGATAACATTTCAGCAAAATAATATTCTACACGAGCGATATTCATCTCATCTAAAACAATTGTATGTACATCATCATCATGTCCAGCAATATATAACTCAGCTAATACATCGGTCTCATTAAACTTTTTGGTAAATTCATTAAAATACCCTAATAATTCAGTTTTATCTCGCCATGATGGCTCAACTGAAGCAATACAAGAATCTTTTTTAACAAATTTTCCCCAAGCATACGCCAGCGACGTTTTACCCGTTCCAGATATACCTTGCAGAATTATTAATTTCCCGCAGGCTAAACCAGCTAGAAAAAATCGCAAAAGATCAGAGTCATAAAATAAACCCAATTGACTTGCTGAATAGCACTTGAAATCTTCTACTAAATCTTCTAAAACAAAATTATTTCCATAATTTTTAACTTTATATGTTTTATATTCTTGATCAATCTTATGAAGTTTAGGAAATCTAATATTAGCCTCATCTTTTTCCTCATCCTCAGATTCTTCTTCTGAATTTTCTTCTTCTATTTCTTCTTCACCAGGTTTTAAGCCTAATTGAGAAACTTTCATCGCCATTATTTCATTTTTTTCCTTCATAAGTTTATTAACTTGATTATTTAAATCAGCAATTTCTTCTAACAATTCTTCTTGATTAATTCTACCTTTTCTAAACTTAATTATTTTTTTAATAGTAAAGAAAATTAATAACCCTACTAACCCAACTATAACAACTAAAATAGCAACTGAAAAGCCAAAAAGTAACCACTCTGAATTACCAAAATTACCTTTATAACTATTAATAACTTTAGTATAACTTTCATAATCAAACATCTTAACTATTCCGTTTATAATCCCTTTTATTATAGAAAATAAACCATCGAAAAATATTGAAATAAACTCATAAAAAAATCTTAAACTCAAAAACATATTCATAACCTACTTCCTCCCATAATCTTCCACTTTATTAATTAACTCTTCATCAATAATCTTCTCCAAAAGATCTTCAGGTATAGATGAAAATATTTTATCAAAATTAACATCTTTTTTATTAATAAATAGATAATCAGCAATATATATATTTCCTCGATCTCTTTTGTTTATCGTAATTTCTTTATCAAAAACAATGGCAAATTTATAACCTCTTCTTCTAACTTCTTTGACAACTTGTTTGTTGGCTAATAAATCTTCTATTGTTATTAATATAATAATATTATCTTTAGCGTACTTATTATCAAACATTCTTAACAATTTTTCTAATTTTCGCTCTTTAGAATAAAGCGTTTCAGGAACGTATAATATATACTTTTTATTAAAGTTAGGAAGCATCATATCCTCAATTAATTGAATAGATAATAAAGTTAATAAAACATAAATTTTATCTTCCGCTATTACGCCCTCTGAATATGTTTTATCAATAATGTAATCACTGTATACTTTACTAAACGTAATATTATGCTCTAATTCTAAACCATACATATCTTTTTTGTTTTTAAAGGGGTTAAATCTCAATTCAAACATATTAGTTTCTAACGTTTTTAAAAAGTAGGCTACTGTATCAGCATAACTCTTTTGAATTTTATTTATTTCAGTAATTATTAATTCTATTTTTTTATTATCCCAATCATTACCATATTCTTCAATTGCTTTTTTATAAAACTCCTTTTTAGGTTTTACTTCTGATATTAAATCCTTAGCTTGCTCTAAATTGGCTATTAGGATAAATATAACTACATATTTATCAACTATATCTTTATGTTTAGAATTCTTTCCCTTATAATTATTAATTAACTCACTTGCCGTTTTTTTAATATGCTTTTCTATTTTTAAAATAAAATTTTTATGACTATGCTTAGTATTCTTATCATCATCATAATTAAAATATCTTGAATCAATATAAGCATCTATAAAATCATTCCTAATAGTCACTTTATCTATGTTAGAGTTATCATCTTTTAACAAAAGATTAATTATATCATGTAGTTCTTCTCTTTTAATATTCATCACAGCGTCTATAATATTTTTACTTCTATTTGCCCTTTGCTTTTTTAATAAATCTAAATTGACATTGGTTAAGGCTTCATCTTCCGGTTCTTCATCTGATTCCATTTCTAAATCAACCGTTTTTTCTTTATTTTTTTCTTTTTGTTCAGCTTCCTTAATTTCATTTTGCGCTATTTCAAGGAAAGTATCATTAATTTCTGATGTATCAACCGGAATTACCCGGTAAAGAGAAGTCTTATCTAAATCATCTTCATCTTGATAATGGTCCTCAGTCTCAACTTTAGGAACCTCCTCTATATATTTGTCATCTACCTCATTATAATCAACTGGAATAACCCTATAAAGAGAAGTTTTCTCTAATTCGTCTTCGTCCTTATAATGTTCATTACTTTCTGTTCCTTTTTTATTGTTAACAATGTTAGTTTCTTTTGATAAATCTTGCTTATCATTTGCTAATTGATAAGTATCTTTTATATTGTCATTGTTGCTAAAAAATTCCTGTTTAAATCGTTTAGCTTTCTGCTTCTTTTTTATATTTTCCATAAATACACTTATTTTTTCAACTATATAATCAATATCAATTAGTAAACCATCGTTCGCTTGTTTACTTCTTTTAAGTTCATCATCTTTTCTATTTTGGGGAGCCTTCCTTTTAATAGCTAAATTAAATATAATTAAAGTAATAATAAGGGCTATTAAAACGCTAGGATTAAATATAGTCTTTCTAAAAACACCTAAACTAGGCCAAATATTAACTACCTTACCAACAACTTGATTTTGCTCTATTGGGTCATCCTTCCCCGTATTAGCGTCCCCTTTAGTAATATAACTACCATTATACACCTCAATAATTCGATGTGTAATATAATCTCCACCTAGTTTATAAGTGATTATATCATTTAATTTTACATTTCTAGTGAGATTAACAATAATCCAATCGCCAGCATTAATAGTACCTGTCATACTTCCCGTCTGAACCTCGAAAATTGAATAACCAAAAAAATTAGCATAGTCATTGCCAAGAATTTTTGTTTGAACACCAGTATATATTGAAATTAACAAAATAATACCGAATATAAAAATTAATATATTTAATAGAAAATTAATAATTTTCTTAGTCGAAATAATTTTTTTTCGTTTCATATTATCATTCCTACTCCTGTCTTACCATGAGACTCTATCATATATAAATTTTACCATAATCAATCATTATTTACAACAATATGAAACTTATTTCGACAAAAAGATTCTAGAGAAATCAATCATATGTCACACTTTTTATAAAAATAAATAATTCTGATATATTAAATTGAATATTGTTCTGCTATTTCATTAGGAGATTTAAATCCCAATACTTTTCTTGAAATA
>SKGN01000028.1 GCA_007117415.1 Bacilli bacterium
AATGAATTAAATCATAAAGTGATTAAGTAGTTTATTTTTCAAAGGCACATTTATATAGTTTAAAAATAAAAAAAACTGCATTTACTTCTTTAAGTAACATTAAATGAGTTAATAGTTGACTTTTTATAAAAAAAAGTTTAATATATTCCCTATTCTTTAAAAAGGAACGGGGGAATAATTATAATGAGTAAAAGAAATGATAAAAAATTAGGTTATAATGAAAGCACTAAAAAAATTTCTACTGAAGATAAAATATTATTGATAATTGAAGTTAGTTGTTATCTATTGTCAATATCTACTTTAATAGTATTATTTTACTTCGCTAATAAAGGAACAATTCAAAATATTATGATAATCTTTTTTGTTGTTATAGCCTTTATTTTATGTGGAAGAGAAGCTAGGGTATCAAGAGATGCTTATATAGTACAAAGAAAATCATTTTCAAACACAATAAGCAAAGATTAATAAGTAATTATACATTTGTCGAATAAAGGTATTATTTATAATATAAATTACAAAATAAAAATAGAGGATGATGATATGAAAAAACATATTTTCGCTATTTTTATTTTTTTTATGTTACTAATTAGTTATTATAGTGTAAAAATAGAAAAAGCAGTAGATGATCAAAATGAAAATGTAGTTATAAAATATATAGAAGATAGTAGAAAAGAAATGATTGATAGACCAGATGATCAAAATATTTATTATTTATTATTTGATGAACATCATTTAAATATTATGAATTTAAAAGAACTTTTTTCTTTTTTTAATCTTAATAATTATGATTTTAGAATAAACGCTGTATATCCTTATATTAATCCTATATACAAAACAAAACTTGTAAATATTGAAAGAATATCTTTTAACAGTAACCGTTTGAGCGAAATAAGCAAAGATTTCTATGATATTTATACTAAGGAATTAAGCAAGCAACAATTAAATGATGAATTAGAAAAAAGTTATAAAGGTGATATAAAAATTAGAATGATAAAAATCACTTCTTTAAATAAATCTATGGATCATTTTCTAAAAACATATCAAAATATAAAATATAGTTGTAACCAATATGGATTGTTTAAAAAAAGGAATTAGATTTATATTGAGACTCTAATCCCTTGATAAGAATTTCTTTTTTGTAATTCTTTATCTATTTCATTTAAAACTATAAATTTTTTAGTTAACCAAAAAGGTTCAATTAAATCTTCTATTATGGGGTCACCTGTAATCCGATGAATAACTATTTTTTGAGGCAATAACTCTAATTGATCGCATACTATTGCAACATATTTTTTTAGTGATAAAAGGGGGAATTTTTTTTCTTTATACATATTTTCTAAGGCAGTGTTTCTTAAAATATGAAGCATATGAATTTTAATTCCTTGAATATCTAATTGAGATAAATATTTAACTGTTTCAAGCATCATTTCTTTTGTTTCATAAGGTAGTCCATTAATGATATGAACAACGACATTAATGTTTCTTGATCGGAGTTTCTTTATCATCTTTTCAAAACAAGTTAGATCATGGCCGCGATTAATTAATATTGAGGTTTGATGATGAATGGTTTGTAAGCCAAGTTCAATAGTTAAAAAGGTTTTTTGATTTAGTTCAGATAAATAGTCAAGAACATCATCTTTAATACAATCAGCTCTAGTAGCGATATTTAACCCTATAACATTATCTTGTTTTAATATCAATTCATATTTTTCTTTTAAAGTTTTTAATGGTGCATAAGTATTACTGTTAGCTTGAAAGTATCCAATATATTTACTATGAGGCCATTTTTTAAGCATTATTTTTTTAACTCTATTAAATTGGGATAATAAATCTTCTTCAATGGTATTTTCATATTTAGAACAATATATACACCCTCCAGTTTTTGTTTTTTGATTAATGTTTGGACATGAAAAAGCAGCATTTAAGCTAACTTTAAATACTTTTTGATTAAATAAAGTTTGATAATGATAATTTAAAGTATGATATCTTTTATTATCAAATGAATATTTAAAAGGATTCATGTTCATCACCTAATATAAGTATATCATTTTTTTAGTTAACTAAAAAGAAGAAGGGGTGGTGCGGTGAATAATTTAAAAAAATATAATTATTTTGTTTTCATCGGCACATTTTCTAGGAATTTAATTGAAGTTTTTATACCAATTGTTTTATATAATAAAGGAGTTTCAATAACATCACTTTTTTTCTTTTTATTACTAAATTATAGTTTTTCTTTTTTATTAAATTTTCCAATCGCCTCAATTAGTAGAAAAATAACGTTTAAATGGTTAATTGTTATATCTTCTATATCAATTGTTATATCTTATTATTTTATTTTTTTAAGGCCAATAAATTATTTTAATTTAATTATTATTGCGTTAACTCATGTTATAAGTGCTCATATATATTGGTTATGTAGGCATTATTTTGCTTTAGAAATTTTACCAGAAGAAAAAATGGGTAAAGAAGTTGGTTATATTGTTATTTTTAGTCAATTAGCCATTATTCCAGCTTCTTATATAGGAGCATTATTAATTAATAATGTGAAATTTGAATTAATATTAATAATAATAATAATATTATATATAATATCAATAATACCTTTATTTAAAATGAAAGAAAGTAAAAGAGTTAAGTTAGAAATGCGAGACGGATTAAAAGATATTTATAATTCTATGCCAAAGCGAAGTATCTTTTTTTATATAATGGCTCAGTTTAGATTTATTAGTAAATATCTTTTCCCTCTTTATATTTATTTATTTGTAAAAAGTAATTATGAATTCATTGGTATTTTTAATATTGCAGTTGGAGTGGCGAGTATGTTTTTTGTTTATTTGTTTGCTAGAAAGATGGATAAGGAAAAAAAAGATTATTTAGCGTTATCTGGAGTACTATCTTTTATTGTATGGGTTTTGAAAATAAATGCCTTATCTATTTTTTTTATGCTTGCCATAGGGTTTATGGAAGGCTTAGTTGAGAAAATGTATGAAACGGCTTTTAATCGTAATTTATATGCTTTAGGAAAAAAATATAATAGCATTTCTTATGCTGCCTTTATGGAAGGATTACAAAGTTTTTGGCGGATTATATTTATGTTGTTTTTCCTTTTAGTTATTAATGATATTACTATTATCTTATACATTTGCGCTATTATGATAGTTATTACTGGTTTTATTGGGTTTGATGATGGTGCAGGAGGATATTAAAATAAATTTTAAAAATATAAATGACAAATTTTATTTTTGTATGGTATAATAAAGTTGATTTTTATTTAGAGCGATAATGATAAGTAGTAGTAAAGATGAGGTATTAAAGAGATTCGATGGTTGGTGGAAATCGAGTGCCTTTATTTATGAATTCACTATCTAGTTTTATATTGGGAGATTATTTCAAATGATATGACGTTTTCTACGTTACAGAATTAAGTAGCATAATGGTTAATTATGAAATAAGGTGGTACCGCGTTTGAAACGTCCTTTGGAAGGATGTTTTTTTGTTAGAAAGGGGATAAAAATGTTTTTTAGAAAAGCAGTATTAGTTGTTCATGGTTTTAGTAGTGGAACATGGGAAAATGAATATTTAATTAATTATTTAAAGTATTATGATGATTTAGATGTTTATGCTTTTACTTTGCCAGGACATTGTAAAGAAGTAGTTGAAAAAGTAAAATATCAAGAATGGATAGATGCTAGCGAAAAGGAATTAAAAAAATTAATTTCAAAGTACAAAACTATTTATATAGTGGGTCATAGTATGGGCGGTGTTATTGCTACTTATTTAGCTAGTAAATATAAAGAAGTAAAAAAATTAGTTTTATTAGCCCCATCTTTTGAATATTTAAATATAAAACAAAATGCTGATGATTTTAAAAAATTAAAATTTAAAAGCAAATATGAAGAAGAAATATATAAAGAATTATTTCCTAAACTTTTTCAAATACCGATTTCAGTAATAAATGAATTTAGAAAACTAGTTAAAGAATATAAAAAAAGAACATTAGATATCGCTTGTGACACTTTGATTTTATATGGAGAAGCAGATGAACTTATTCCATATAAAAGTATAGAATATGCATATGAAACTATTTCTTCAAAGCAGAAACATGTTACGATAATTAAAGATGTTAAACATCGTATTTTAATTAGTAATCGTAAAGAAGAAGTTAGTAAATATATAAGTGATTATTTAAAAGGAGGAAGAAGATGGAAACTAGCGAAAAAATCAGAATTATAAAAGAACAGTTTGAACAAGATATAATTAAAATTAATGATTTAAAAGAATTAAATGATATTAGAGTTAAGTATTTAGGTAAAAAAAGTTTAATTAATGAAATGAGTAAATTACTTGGTAGTTTTAATGAAGAAGAGCGTAAAAAAGTAGGAGAATCATTAAACTTTTTACGAAATAATATTAATGAAAAATTAGAAAGTAAAAAGAAGGAACTTGAAGAGCAAGAAATCAATGAAAAGTTAATATTAGAGAAAATAGATATATCACTACCAAGCACTAAAATGGTAGTAGGTAATTTGCATCCCATGACTAAAATAATTAATGAAATAGAAGAGCTTTTTGTTTCTTTAGGATATGATGTAGTAGAGGGTCCTGAAATAGAAACTGCTGCTTATAGTTTTGATTTTTTAAATATTCCAAGTAATCATCCTGCTAGGGATTCTCAGGATACTTTTTATATTACAGAAGATATATTACTTAGAGTTCAAACCTCTTCAGCTCAAGTTAGAACGATGCTGAGTAAAGAAGAAAAAGAACCTATTAGAATTATTTCACCTGGGAAAGTATATCGAAGAGATGATGATGACGCTACTCATTCACATCAGTTTGCTCAAATAGAAGGTTTAGTAGTTGATAAAAATATTTCTTTAGCTCATTTAAAAGGTACTTTAGAGTTATTTGCTAAAAAAATATTTGGTTCTGATCGTGAAATAAGATTTAGGCCTAGCTATTTTCCTTTTACAGAGCCTAGTCTTGAAGTGGATGTTAATTGTTTTAATTGTGATGGAAAAGGTTGTTATATATGTAAGCAAACTGGTTGGATTGAAATTTTAGGAGCCGGAATGGTGCACCCTAATGTTTTAACTAAGTGCGGATATAATCCTAAAGAGTGGACGGGTTTTGCTTTTGGAATGGGCGTTGAACGAATTACAATGCTTAAGTATGGAATAAATGATGTGAGAGATTTATATACCAATGATATTAGATTTTTGAAACAATTCAATCATGTTGAAGGTGGTGAATAAGATGAAAGTAAGTATGAATTGGTTAAATGATTATGTAAATATTAAAGAAGAAAACTATGAAATAGTAGCTGATAAAATGTTGTTAGCGGGTAATGAGTATGCTGAAATAAAAAAATCCCCTTCTTCATCTAACTTAGTAATAGGGTTAGTTACTAAAAAGGAAAAACATCCTAATTCTGATAAGTTAAGTGTTTGTTATGTTGATTTAGGGGAAGGTGTTATTGAACAAATAGTTTGTGGGGCTTTAAATGTTGCTGAGAATAAAAAAGTTATTGTTGCTAAAATAGGAGCTTTATTACCTAATAACCTAAAAATTGAAGAAATAACGATTAGAGGAGTAAAATCTAAAGGAATGATTTGTGCTTTAGAAGAATTAGGGATTGAAGCTAAATATATAAAAGAAGAAAATAAGGGTGGGATTCATATTTTAGATGATGACGCTCCTATTGGGGAAAATGCTATTGAATATCTTCATTTTAATGATACTATAATTGATTTTGAACTAACAGCTAACCGAAGTGATTTACTTAGTATGATAGGCATGGCTTATGAAATAGGAGCTCTTTTAAAAAAAGAAGTGAGTTTGCCAATAAATAAGATTAAAGAAGAAGAGAGTATTGATGATTATGTTTTAATTGATGGTAAGACTGATAAAGCGCCTGTTTATTTATCAAGATTGGTAAAAGATGTTGTTATTCAAGAAAGTCCTAATTTTATTAAAGCTAGATTAATAGCAGCCGGAATTAGACCCATTAATAATGTAATTGACATTAGTAATTATGTTATGCTTGAATACGGGCAGCCACTTCATTTTTTTGATTATGATAAACTTGGTTCTAAAGTAATAATTAGAATGGCAAAAAAGGATGAAAAAATAATTACTTTAGATAATCAAGAAAGACTTTTAGATGAAAAAGATATCGTTATTGCCTCAGAAACAGAAGCGGTTGCTTTAGCGGGAATTATGGGGGGATTAAAGACTGAAGTAACTAGTTTAACTACTAATATATTGATTGAAAGTGCTGTTTTTGATTCTGTTTCAATTAGAAACACTTCTAAAAAACAATTAAAAAGTGAAGCTAGTATAAGATTTGAAAAAGGAATAGATGCTAACGCTACCAAAGAAGCTTTAGATCGAGCTGCTTATCTTTTACAAAAGTATGCTTCTGGTCGTGTTTTAAAAGGAATAGCGGGCTATAATAATATTAATTTAAAGGATAAAGTTATTGGAACTTGTTTAGCAAAAATTAAGAAGATTTTAGGCGTTGATATTTCATTATCAAAGGTTAAAGAAGTATTAGATAGATTACAGTTTAAATACGATATAAAGGATGACTCGCTTATAGTGTATGTTCCTTCTCGAAGATTAGATATAAATATTGAAGAGGATATAATTGAAGAAATTGGAAGAATATATGGATATAAACATATAATAGGAATATTACCTCAAGTAACAATGAAAACTGGAAAATATAATCCTAAATATAAAATAATTAAAAAAATAAAAACAAGATTAGAAGCATTAGGATTAAATGAGGTTAGAACTTATTCATTAAATAATGATTCTAATGATAAATGGATTGATGAGAAGGTAAATCAAATATATATTCAGTCGCCTATGAGTGAAGATAGAAAAATACTTAGACACAATTTAGTTTCATCATTATTAGAAGTATCTAAGTATAATACTCATCGTAATAATAAAGATATAAATATTTTTGAAGTTGGTTCGGTTTATTATCAAGCAGAAAATAAATATATTGAAGAAACAAAATTAAGTTTATTAATGACTGGTAACTATATAACCAACAGTTGGCAAAAAAATATTTTTAAAGTTGACTTTTATATTTTAAAAGGTGTAATAGAAAATTTATTAAATTATTTAGGTTTTAATGGTTGTTATGAATTTAAAGAAATCGTTCATATTAAAGAATTGCATCCTTATAAAAGTGCTGAAATATGGCTTAATGGTAATAATATAGGATATATGGGGGCAATACATAAAACAATTAGTAAATTACCTCTTTATGTTTTAGAACTATCAATTGATCAATTACTTAGTAGTAATATTAATAAAATTAAATATAAACCAGTATCTATATATCCTTCTATTAATAAAGATTTATCTTTTATAGTTGCTAAAAATATATCAATTGATCAAATAATTAAAGTTATTAAAAAAAGTGGTAGTGAATTATTAATTGATGTTGATGTTTTTGATGTTTATGAAGGAGATAACATAGAAGAGGCTAAAAAATCAGTCGCTTTTAATCTTACTTTTGCTGATTCTAAAAAAACATTAACTGATAAAATTGTTAATGATTTATTAAGCCAAATTATTAATACTATAAAAGAAGAATTAAAGGGAGAGTTAAGAAGTAAGTAACTAAGCTAATTTGGATTGAATAGTTGTTAGTATTTTTTCTTTTTCAATGTCATTACTATTTTGCCAAATTATTTCAAAAAAAACGCCTAATCCGGGCAAGGTGATTTCATCACCTTTTTTTATTGATTCTTCAATACTCTCTTTAATATCATTAGAACCATTATTTTTAAAATTTTGAATTATATAATTTCTAATATTTGCATCCATTCTATCACCTAATTATAGTATGTTAAAAGATAAAAAAAATATACTTTTATAATATAAATTGTTTTTAAATATTAACATTTGTGGTATCATATAATTAGATGAAAGGTAGTGATAATATGTGGCCATTTTTTATAATTATTGGTATTGTATTAATAACATTTTTATTTGTTATGAATACCTATAACAAATTAATTCAATTTAGAAATAGGGTTAGGGATCAATGGGCTCAGATTGATGTTCAATTAAAAAGAAGGGCTGATTTAGTTCCCAATTTAGTTGAAACAGTTAAGGGCTATGCGGCTCATGAAAGAGAAACTTTAGATGCTGTTATTGCGGCTAGAAATAAATTTCAAGCGGCTAATACTCCTGAAGCAGAAATGGAAGCCAATGGGGAATTAACGAAGGTCCTTAGTCGTTTAATGATGTTATCAGAAGCATATCCGGACTTAAAGGCTAATCAAAATTTCTTAAAATTACAAGAAGATTTATATGGAATTGAAGAAAAAATAGCTTATGCTAGACAATTCTACAATGATAGTGTTTTAACTTATAATAATAAAAGAGAAATGTTTCCTTCTAATATAATTGCAGGAATGTTTAATTTTGAATCTAAGAAATTTTTTGAAGCAGATACGAAGGATCGTGAAAATCCAACTGTTTCGTTTAATTAAAACTTACATTTGTAAGTTTTTTTAGAAAGAGGGATAAAATGAAAAAATTAGGATATATTTTTATTTTTTTAATCTTGTTTTTAGGATTAAAAGTTAATGTTAGTGCTAGTAATAATTCTTTTTATTTTATTGAGGCTTTAGTTCAAGAAAATGGTGATATGTTAGTTAAAGAATTGTTAGTGTTAGATGGTGATTATAATGGTTTTCTTTTTGAAAAAGGTTACGCTACTAATATGGCTAAATTTACGGGTTCTAAAGAAAACTTTTATGGGGATGCTGATATATATAATGCTACAAAAATAGATAATATAAAGGTATATGATGTTGCTTTATCACCACCAATTACTTTTAATAGTATTTATAAATTAAAGACAAAATATGAACAAATACCAGTAAATTCTGGAACTAAAGGTTTAACTGGATATTATGAAGTGTCTCAAAATAATAATCGCATAGATATTAAAGTTTATAATCCAAGTTATAACAACACTGGTTTTTATATTGAATATATGGTTAGAGATGTTATCGTAAAACATAATGATATAGCTGAATTATATTGGCCTTTTATTGATGCTAATTTTAGAGAATCAATTGATTATGTTGAAATAAGAGTAAAATTACCAAGTGATTCTAAGGAGTTAAAAGCCTGGGCTCATGGTAGTTTACAAGGTGAAATTAAAATTATAAATCAACAAGAAGTAAAGGCTATAATAGATAATTATAATGCTTATACCATGGTTGATATTAGATTAGCATTTGATAATGATTTAATTCCTTTGGGGACTAAAACCTCAGGTGTTAATGCTTTAAGTAGTATATTAGAAGTTGAAATGGAAAAAGCTGAAGCTGCTAATAGATTAAGAAATAGAGCTAGAATAATTCACTATGGTATAATTTCTTTAAATTTTTTATGGTTAATGGGGTTATTTCCGTTGTTGGGTTATATTTTTATTAAGTATGATAAAGAACATAAATCTACTTTTAATTTAGAATATTACCGTGAATTTCCAGGAGATTATGGACCAGAAGTAGTTGAATATTTAATGAAAAGAAATATATCATCTTTATCTTTATCAGCATCTATCTTAAATATGATTAGAAAGAAAGCTTTTAAAGTAGAAGAAGAGGTTCAAAAAAGAAAGAAAAAAGATTATCTTTTAATTTTATCAAATGAAGTAGAACCTTTAACCGAAGAAGAAACGCATATTAAAAATTGGCTTGTAAATGAATATGGTGATGGTGAAAAAGTATCGTTAAAAGACATTTCCAAAGCCTCTCGAAAAACTAGTACAGCTCGTAATTTTGTGGAACAATATGATAAATGGATTACTATTAGTAAAAAAAGAGCTGTTACTGAAGAGTTTTATGAAGATAACACTAATATAAAAATTAAAATGGGTATTTATGCTGCTGTTGGTTTGGGTTTATTTATCTTAAATTTATTAATGGAAATAACAACCTTAACTATTCCCTTAATTATTCTTGGTTTAATTGTTCTTATTATTTATACTGTTTCTTTTACTAAAAGGAGTCAAAAAGGGAATGATCATTATGTTAAATGGAAGGCTTTTAAAAAGTTTTTATTAGATTTTGGCCGTTTTAAAGAAAAAGAATTACCCGAAATAATTCTTTGGGAAAAATATTTAGTATACGCTACGGTATTTGGAATAGCTGATAAAGTTAGAAAAGCAATGGAAATAAAAATTAAAGAAGTAAATGTTCAAGCAACTAATTATCCTTTATTTGCGCACCTCTATATGCATCAAGTTTTTGCTAGTAATCTTAGTAGAACCATTAATACAACTAGAAAAATGTCTCATAGTCAAATAGCTAAAACTTCTTCTTCATCTGGTTCTGGATTAGGCGGAGGCTTCTCTGGTGGTAGTACCTTTGGAGGAGGCGGAGGCTTTGGAGGAGGCGGAGGTCGCTTCTAAATAACAAAAAATATCCGAGAAATCGGATATTTTATATTCTTATATCTATTTTATTGTTAGAATGCTTTTTTCTTTTGGTTAATGTTTTATTGCTCTTTCTATTCTCTTCTTGATTTCTTCTGTTTTGTGGGTAATAATTGGATGATTGATAAATTGGTTCAATTTTAGTAATTTTCATTTTAACCCCTCCTTAAAATAATGAAAACAATAAATGTATTTTAACATATTTATTACTTTTTATCAATATATATTTTGAATACCAACTATTTCCTCTAAAGTCATTATAAATTTATATTTACCGGTTACAGTCTTCTCATCTATCACTTTTAAATGTCTTTTTTTATAATACTTATCTATTACTGTTATTTGATAATTTTTAGGTATAATTTAAATGGCAAATATCATAATATTAACAAAAGAATGCTCATTAATTGATTGAAAAGTTAAATAAATATAAAAAATAGTCTAACTTAAGAGAATAAACCTCTTAAGAGTTTACTTTTTTAAGAAAGGGTGATACAATAATGATGAACGAAAGGAGTAATATTATGTTGATTCAATTTAATTTTAAGAATCATAAAAGTTTTTATGAAAAATCTACTTTAGATATGACTGTAACTGCAGAAAAGAGGCACATTAATGATGCAATAGAGATTAATGGTAATAAAATGCTTCCTTTTCTTGCAATCTATGGGGCTAATGCTTCTGGTAAATCAACAGTTATTGATGCCTTTTTTTATATGGCAAAAGCAGTTGCACGATCATTTGACTCTGATCTTTTTGAACCATTTTTGGTAGTACCTTTTGCATTTAATGAGAAATTAAAACAAGAACCAAGTGAATTTGAAATCTTTTTAAATATAGGTGATTATGAATATAGATATGGATTTATAACAACAAAAGACTTAATTTTAGAAGAATGGTTGTATAAGAAATTATTTAAAGCTAAGACAAAAGCGAAGGAGAAAATGCTCTTTGAACGTCAAAAGGGAGCCGTTGTGTTTGGACAGGAATTAAAAAAAGAAGAACAGGTTGAGGAATTAATTACCGATAAAACTTTGCTCCTAAGTATTTTGGGTCGTAGGAAAACATATGTTGCTAAAGACATTTACAATTGGTTTATAAATAATAATTTAGTATCAGAACAACCGTATATATCTGAAACCGTTATTAAATTATTGCATGAAGACAAAAACTTATATTCACAATTTAAAACTTTATTGAGTGAAATAGATCCTTGTTTGAAAGACCTTAAAATAACTCCAAAGGAAGATGAAAATCAAAGAACTAAATATGAAGTTCAAGGAGTTCATAGCGATGCTGAAGATTCAAATAAAACCCATTTATTACCTCTTAGAGGAGAATCATCTGGAACTAAAAGAATTATAAAAATATTGCCGATAATTTTAAAAACATTACTCGAAGGAAGTCTTCTTTTTGTTGATGAGTTGGATACGCAATTACATCCATTATTATTAAAAAAAATTGTTTATATGTTTAGTGATAAAGACATTAATAAACATAATGCACAACTAGTTTATACTACTCATAATACTTTTATGTTCAATAGCCAGGACATGAGAAGAGATCAAATACTACTGGTAGAAAAAGATAAATATGGCAAGTCAAAATTATATTCGCTTTCTGATTTTAAAAAATTAAGGTCAGATTCTGACTATGAAAAAAAATATTTATCTGGTGAATTTGGTTCAATACCTTTTATTAATCAATGGTAGGAGGCGGATGGTGATTTATGGGTAAAGATGAATTATTTTATAAAAAAAGAGAAGCTAGACAAAAAAGAATTTCTTCAATAATAGATAAAAAGCCGAATAGATGGCTTATTGTATGTGAGGGTGAAAAAACAGAGCCAAATTATTTTTCTCAAGCTATTAAGCGCATAAATAAATTGTTGCCAGAAAAAAACAAAATTATTGCTGATATAAAAGGATTAGGTATGAATACCGTCTCATTAGTAAAAACAGCAGAAGACTTGCAAAGCTTAGTTGATGAATGTAAAAAGGTAATCATTCCATATGGTAAAATATTTGTAGTTTTTGATAAAGATAATTTTTCAAACACAGAATTTAATAAAGCCATATCCATGTGTAAAAAGAATGGATTTATTGCTTGCTGGTCAAATCAGGCAATTGAATATTGGTTTTTGTCTCATTTTAATTATGTTGATTCAAAAATAAATAGATCTGATTACGAAGAAAAAATTAACAATGAATTCAAAAAAAAGGCAGTTTCGTATCGATATAAAAAGAATTCAAAGGATATATTTGATAATTTATTAAAATTTGGTTCGTTAAAATCGGCCCGAAGAAATTGTAAAAAAATCCACGAGGAATTTATAAAAGGCGGCATAAAAGCATCTCACAGTGAAAGTTGTACAAGCTTATATAAATTTTTTGATGAAATAGATAAAAGATGCGAAGAATATAATGCAGCATCTATAAATGATGCATTCAACTAAAATTTTTAAACCGCTTTTTTTTAATATCTATTTTACGCTATGTAGAGTTATAATACATATGTCACACAATTGAATATAAAAAAAGATACCTCTGGTATAATTAAGTTGAAAGACAAAAATTATACGAAAAGAG
>SKGN01000024.1 GCA_007117415.1 Bacilli bacterium
AAGAATGTAACCATGATTTATGGTATTTGTTAGAATCTGAAGTTGATGACTATGATAATAGATCTTATTGGACATGTAAATGTGTATTATGTGAGTTAGAAGCTGAAAATAGACCTTCCTTTTTCTGTTTAGAAAACGTTATAATGGAAAAATGTATCTTTGGTAGAGGGACAAAAAGTGAAGTGCCATTTAAAGAAATACAATCCCAGTATCAATCGCTATTATTAAAATATAAGCAATATTTTGAACAAAGGAAGTTAGCCTTTAAAGAGGCAGGATATTCTTTGGAATATGACGGAGCAGTAGTTAACAAAATACTGTTTAAAAAACATTATAATGAATTTTTAATTTAATAGTAAAAAGCTTAGAATAATATGGAGATACGATTAGTCGATAATTAAAAAATTGAATTATGAAAATAATTCTTTTTTTTACTTGAAAAAAGAATTATTTATGATTATAATATTATTAGCACTCATATATTTATAGTGCTATAACATGGAGGTGATATCATAATTAATCAATATTAACTAATTTTATTTAAAAGGAGGATAAATTTATGGCTAAAAAACAATTTAAAGCTGAATCAAAAAGATTATTAGATATTATGATTAATTCAATCTATACGCACAAAGAAATATTTTTACGTGAATTAATTTCGAATGCTAGTGATGCTTTAGATAAGCGTCATTATAGGTTACTTACTGATAAAAAGAAAAAGTATAGCAAAAAAGATTTATTAATAAGAATAATTCCTGATAAGGATAAGCGAACTCTGACTATTTCTGATACAGGGCTGGGCATGAATAAACAAGAGTTAGAGGAAAATTTAGGTACCATAGCGAAAAGTGGTTCTTTAGCTTTTAAATTAGAAAATAATATTAAAGATAAAGATAATATAATAGGGCAATTTGGAGTAGGCTTTTATTCATCTTTTATGGTTTCAAGTAAAGTAATTGTTATCAGTAAAAAAGAAGGCGAAGAGAAAGCTTATCAATGGGAGTCTAATGGTATAGATGGTTATACAATTAAAGAAGTTGATAAGAAGGAGATAGGAACTGATATTATCTTAACTGTAAAAGATGATACAGATGAGGAAAAATATAGTGAATATTTAGAAGAATATAGTTTGCAATCATTAGTAAAGAAATATTCTAATTTTATTAAACATCCTATTATTATGAAAGTAACTAAATCGAGACCTAAAAAAGATAACAAAGATGAGTATGAAACGTACGAAGAAGAGGAAACTATAAATAGTATGATCCCTATATGGCGCCGAAAGAAAAAAGATCTTAAGGAAGAGGATTATGAAAATTTTTATGCTGAACAAAAATATGGTTTTGATAAACCATTAAAAGTAATTCATACAAGTGTTGAAGGAAATATTAATTATGATGCATTATTATTTATTCCTAATGAACTTCCTTTTGATTTCTATACTAAAGATTTTGAAAAGGGGTTAGCGTTATACTCTAGCAATGTTCTAATAACGGAAAAATGTTCAGAACTTGTTCCAGAATATTTTGGATTTGTTAAAGGATTAGTTGATTCCCCTGATGTTTCTTTAAACATTTCAAGAGAAATGCTCCAACATGATCGTCAACTACAATTTATTGGTAAAAAAATCAAAGATAAAATAAAAAAAGAATTATTAGAAATGTTAAAAGAAGAACGTGAAAAATATGAAACATTCTTTAAGCATTTTGGACGCGTTATAAAATATGGTGTTTATAGTGATTGGGGAACTAATAAGGATTTCTTAAAAGATTTATTGATGTTTTATTCATCTAGTGAAAAAACATTAATTACTTTAGATGAATATCTTTCCAAGATGAAGGATGATCAGAAATATATTTACTATGCTACGGGAGAAAACCTTGATATTATTGATAAATTGCCGCAAACAGAGTTTGCGAAGGAAAAAGATTATGAAATTTTATATTTAATTGAAGAAATAGATGAATTTGCCTTAAAAATCTTAGTTAGTTATCAAGATAAAGAGTTTAAATCAGTATCTAGTGGTGATATAGAAGAAACTAAGGATGAAAAAGAAAATGTTAAATATAAAGAAATTTTTGAATTCATGCAAAAAGAGTTGAATGATAAAATTACTAAAGTTAGAGAATCTACTAAATTAAGAACGCATCCAGCATGTATTACTAGCGAGGGTGGAATTTCAATTGAAATGGAAAAAGTTTTAAAGACGATGCCTAACGCTAATGGTGTTAAAACGGAAAAAATATTAGAAATAAATACTAATCATGAATTGTTCAAAGTAATTCAAGGTAGTTATCAAGATGATAAAGAAAAATTAAAAACGATTACGAACATATTATATAATCAATCGTTACTAATTGAAGGATTACCAGTTGAAGATCCTGTAAGTTACGCTAATGATATTTATCGTTTGATAAAATAAAAATGCCCAGTAATTGTGCTGGGTTTTTTGTTATATTAAAGAATTAATTGAGCATACTAATGGTGGAGGTATATATGGAAATTAATAACATGGACACCGTTAATAGCGAAGCTAAATGTAATTTATTTGCTAGAGATAAGTTGTTAAGTAAAACTTCAGATAATATGGAACGAGCTGAAGCTGCTATTGATGAAACCCCATTAAGAACTAGCAAAACAGAAGAGTTAGAAAAAAGAGAATAGCTATTCTCTTTTTTAGTTAATTTCTCTTTTGTCATATTTTTTGCGTTCATTAGTGTTCAATATTTTTTTTCTCATTCTTAAATTAAGGGGAGTAACTTCGACTAATTCATCATTATTAATATAATCTAAACAATATTCTAAACTTAATGGTCTGGGTTTTTTAAGAACGGTAGTACTATCTTTACCAGAGGCTCTCATATTAGTTAATTGTTTATTTTTTACAACATTAACAGTTAAATCAGTCGTGTGATTATTTTCGCCTACAATCATTCCTTCGTAAACAGCTGCTCCAGGTGCAACAAATAAAATGCCTCTTTCTTCAATTTGGCCTATACCATAAGCTGAGGTTTTTCCATTTTCCATAGAAACAAGTACCCCTTGTTTTCTTGAACCGATTTTAGCAGAACTTAATGGTAAATATTCTTTGAAAGAGTGATTAATAATTCCATATCCTTTAGTCATAGTCATAAATTCGGTCATAAAGCCAATTAATCCTCTTGATGGAATAGTGTATAAAAGCCGTATTTGGTTTTCATAATTAATCATATTTTCCATTTTTCCGCCCCGTAATCCTAAAGCTTCTATAACAGAGCCAACATTTTCTTCCGGCACTTCAATTTGTACATCTTCATAGGGTTCACATTTAACCCCATCAATTTCTTTGATAATTACTTCTGGTTTGGAAACTTGCATTTCAAATCCTTCACGTCTCATATTTTCAATTAAGATAGAAAGATGTAATTCACCTCTACCTGAGACAATCCAAGATTCAGTATCATTTGGTTCTACTTTTAAACTAACATCTTTTTGTATTTCTTTATATAATCTTTCTTCTAACTTTCTAGCGGTTAGTAATTTTCCATCTTGACCGACAAAGGGACTATTATTAACTCCAAAAGTCATTTGTAAAGTAGGTTCATCAATTCTTAAAATAGGTAGGGCTTTTTCTTGGTTCACATTACATATTGTTTCGCCAACCGATATATCAAAAAGACCCGCTACTGCGACAATATCGCCAGCTTTTGCTTCTTCTATCTCAATTCTTTTTAATCCTAGAAAACCAAATAATTTCTGAATCCTAAATTGTTTAATGCTACCATCTAATCTTACGCAGGAAACTAATTCATTGGTTTTCATTTTCCCATTTGCGACAAGTCCTATTCCAATTCGTCCGACATAATCATTGTAATCTAATAAAGCTGGTTGAAATTGGAGTGGGGAATCTAACTTTGTATTAGGAATTGGGATATGTTCAATTATCATATCTAATATGGGTTCCATCGTTTTTTGTTGCGCATCTATTTCAATATTTAAACTTGATGTCCCATTAAGTGAAGATGCATATACAACAGGAAAATCAATTTGGGTTTCATCAGCCCCTAATTCAATAAATAAATCAATTACTTCATCCATAACTTGTAGTGGTCTAGCTGAAGGTTTATCAATTTTATTAATAACGACAATTGGTTTTACTTTAGCGTCTAAAGCTTTCTTTAAAACAAATCTTGTTTGGGGCATAGTCCCTTCATAAGCGTCAACTACTAATAGAACTCCATCTACCATATTCATAATTCTTTCCACTTCGCCACCAAAGTCAGCATGTCCTGGAGTATCTAAAATATTTATTTTATTGTTTTTATAATTAATAGCGGTTGTTTTAGCTAAGATGGTAATGCCTCTTTCTTTTTCGATATCATTACTATCCATAGCCCTTTCTTCCACATATTCGTTATCTCTAAAAGTTCCTGATTGTTTTAATAATTGATCTAATAAAGTTGTTTTACCATGATCAACATGGGCTATTATAGCAATATTTCTAATGTTCATGTAGTACACCTCTTTTCAAGCAATAGAGGTATTATATCATACTTTTATGAAAACAAAACAACTAAAAAGTTGTTTTTTCGTTATATAAATGATATATTTATAATAGTTAATAATAAAGGAGATTTATAATGAGTATAGTTTTAAAAAATGTTAGTAAAATTTATCATAATGGTGAAATTAAAACCGAAGCATTAAGGAAGGTAAATCTATCTATTGAAGATGGTGAATTTATTGTTATTTTAGGGCCTAGTGGTAGTGGTAAAAGTACCTTGCTTAATGTTATTAGTGGATTGGATAATGTGAGTTCAGGGACAATTAAATATAATGATAAAGTGATTAGTAATTATTCGGTTGAGGAATTAACTAAATTTAGAAGAAAAAACTTAGGATTTATCTTTCAACAATATAATTTATTAACTAATTTAAATGTCGAAGATAATGTCAAAATGGGTGCAGATATAAGTGATAATCCATTAGATGTAAATGAAATATTAACTAAGGTTGGTCTTAGTGGTATGAAAAAGAAATATATATATCAATTATCAGGAGGAGAGCAACAAAGGGTTTCAATAGCAAGAAGTATAGTTAAAAATCCTAAGATATTATTTTGTGATGAACCAACGGGTTCATTAGATGAAATGACCGCTAGGCAAATACTATCAATATTAGAAGAATTAAATGATGAGTATAAAACAACCATGGTTGTTATTACTCATAACCCTAATATAGCTCTTATGGGTGACAGGGTTATTAAAATGAACTCTGGAAATATTGAAGAAATAATTATTAACAAAAAGAAAAAACAAGCTACTGAAATAAATTGGAGTTAGGTGATTAGTATGTTAAATAAAAATGTAATTAATACCTTTAAGAAAAAATGGTTTTTAATTTTTTTGATAGGAATTGTTATCTTTTTTAGTTCTTATATATATACCACTATGTCTTATGCGATAGATAGTCTTAGGAAACCTACTTTTAACTTTTTAGAATCGCATCGTCAAGAACATTTTTCATTTGAAATGTTTAATTATTTAACTGAAGAAGAAACTAAATATTTAACAGAACAAGGTTATGATGTAAGAAATATTTTTTTATTATCAGATTTAAAAACAGTAAATAATGATCTTTTTTATCAAATAATGGAGTTGCGAAAAAATAAATTTGAATTTAATTTTAATAATTACTTTATTGAACTAAGAGAAATCAAAGATATTAGTTTTGTAATTAATGATGAAGAACATAAAGGTAGAATTATTAAAGATAGTAACTATATTAATTTGACCATGGTTGAAGAAGGTAGAAAGCCAACTGAATTAAATGAAATTGCCATTACTAAAATATACGCTGATCAAAATAACTTAGGTATTAATGATTTATTAACGATAAATAATATAAATTATAAAATAGTAGGGTTTGTATTATTTCCTGACTATACTTTTCCGTTAATGGGTAGTAATTTTATTATTGATAATGCTAGGCAAAGTCTTATGCTTTTAAATGATAGTGCTTATGAAAAAATTGTAGGGAGCGAACTCTTTTATTATGCTGGATTATCAAAGGAAGAGTTTAATGAAGTGGCTTTTAAAAAAGAAGTGATTGATGAATATCGTAATATTGATGATTTAAAGTTTATATCAAGCATTATCACTACTAAAAATCAAGTCAGAAGTGGCGTTATATATGATGAGTTAAATGGTGGAAAAGCCATGTCGTTAGTTCTTAGTATGATTATTGCCAGTATAGCCATTATAATTGTATCAATTTTAATTCATAAAATAGTTAAAGAACAACGTGGTCAAATAGGGGTTTTAAAAGCTCTAGGATATACTAAAAAAGAAATAGCTATTCCTTACCTAATAGCTATTATCTTAATCGTTTCGCCCTTTTTATTAATAGGATATTTAGCCGGATATTATACTGCTCCTTTCCTTAGGGATATATATTTAGTCATTTATCTATTACCAGTTATTAATGTTGAAGCATCTCTCTCTATATTTATAGTGTCTATTTTTATCCCTTTAATTATTTTCTTAATTTTATCTTATATAGTAATATTAAAAATATTATCTAAATTGCCTCTAGAACTATTAAAGCCAGAAGAAGAAAAAAAAGGAAGTAAACTAAGTTTATTAGCTAATAAACTATTAATAAATAAAAAAGCAAAAACTAAGTTTAAATATACGTTTATTTTAAGATATATGTCTAAGTTTTATATCTTTTTATGGACAATTATTTTTTCTAGTATTTTAATTTTAATGGCTATTAGTATGACTAATGTAATGGATAAACTTATTTATGATTATTATAGTCGTGTTGATTATGTTTATCAGGGTTATATAGATTATCATAATATAGATAAAATAATTTTAAATGATAACAAGGAAAAGTTTTTATCTTTTCCAGATGGTATATATAAGGATGATAGAGTAACTCTACTTGGTATTAGACCAAATAGTAAATTACATAGTTTGTATGATAAAAAAGGTAATGACATAACTAGTTATTTAGAAGAAGGCGTAGTAATTACGGAAGCTCTTAATATGAAATATAAAATTAAACCAGGAAATTATATAGATGTTGAAGTTAGGGATGTAATTTATAATCTTAAAGTAATAGGTATAACCGAAGAATATATGGAGTATAAAATTTATTTAGATATTAATTTATTAAGTAAAATTGTTACTGACTCTGATGATGAGATGCTCTTTAATGGTGTTTTTGCCACTGAAAAATTAAATGAAGACAATTATCGCTTTATATATAACAAAAAAGCGATGATTGATAATGCTAAAACCGTTACTGATTTTGTTAATTACATGCTGTATATTTTAACTATATCAGCTGTTTCTATCGCCTTAATTGTTATTTTAGTTTTAACCCTATTGGTAGTGGGGGATAATTATTATAGTGTTTCTTTATTAAAAGTACTTGGTTATAATAAAAAGGAAATCAATAATATGATTTTAAATAGTTATTTGATTTATTCAATAGTAGGGTATTTATTGAGTATACCGCTCACTATCTTTATTTTTAAGATGACTGAAGATTACCTTATTCATGGCTACAACATGATTTTCCCCTTAAAAATAGAACTCTGGCATTTAGGGATTGGTTTTATATTGATGGTTGTTATTTTCTATAGCGGGGTATTCTTAGCCAAGAGAAATATCAATAAAATATCGTTACAAGAAGTTTTAAAAACTTACCGTGAATAAAAAAAGAAAAATTATTTATTTTTCTTTTTTTTGGTCAATTGATAAATTAAAATAACTAGTAATATAGAGCCTAGTACTTTTATAATCATTGTTTGGTGGTTTTTGTTTTCGTCATTGTCAGAACTTTCTATTTCTAATTTATCAATTTTAACATTAATTATTTCTAACAAATAATTAATGTTAACTTCATTTAGGTGATAATTATATAAACCATTTTTTGCATATTCAATTTGATTCATTAAATCATCAAGCGATTCCTTCGTCCATTCTTGTAATCTTAAATTTGATTCAACATAATCTATCGTGTTTATTAATGCCTCTATTTCCTTAGGTGTATCATATAAACTAGGGGCGATAGAAGGAGGGCGGCGATGGTTTGTTTCTTGTTCATAAGAAAACGCTATTTCGATTAGTTTTCCTTCAGAGAATGGTTCTGAAGCAAACTGTAATCCATAAGGTAATCCATCAGTATCAAAGCCCATTGGGACTGTTATTGAGGGCCATTTAATCGTAGGTGATATGGAGTGACTAGTAGAAGTATTAGGCTCCTTATTTAAGCCTGTAATTGTTATTGGTTTGGTTTTAAAGGTAGGATAAGCAAAAGCATCAATTTCATAATCTGTCATAAATTTAGTTACATAATTTTCGTATTTAATCTTATTATTTAAAAGGTTAGTATATTTATTATTATCTCGAATATTATTATTGCAATAAGAGGCATAATTATTTATGTTATAAATATATCGTCCATCATTCATTAAATCAGCAAAAGTTTTAATTCTATTATCTTTGTTTAAATGACTAAAATAAGTATTTAAATCAGAACATAACATATACCCGTCAAGGGATGAATTATATAAATTATGTAATTCTTTAGTATAAAAATTTTCGATATATATAATTTCGGCTCCTAGTTTTTCCATGTCCGCTATAGCGTTATTCATTAAAGTTTCCATTTCTATAGAGGAATGTCTAAGAACTGGAATAGTTGCGTTTTTATTCCCGCTAATAAAATCTTTTATAACGCCAATTCTTTTGCCTTTTAAACCATTACTATTAAGATAAGTGGTATATGTTTCAGGAATTTTATCTATACTTTTAGTAGTTACTGAATCTTTAGAATCAAACCCTACCAAAAAGTCTAACATAATAGCTAAATCAGTTACGGTTCTAGTCATAGGGCCTCCAGTATCTCTTTCTAATGTATAAGGCATAATGCCACTTCTACTAATTAATCCTAAGGTAGGTCTTAATCCTACTAAACCATTAACAGCTGCTGGCGTTCTTATAGAACTATTAGTATCTGTTCCAAGCCCTATCATGGCTAAATTAGCTGCTATAGCGACCGCGGTTCCACCACTTGAGCCATGACTAGAATAACTAGTATGATAAGCATTTAAAGTTGTCATAAAAGAACTTTTAGAACTAGTTCCCGAAAAAGCAAAAGCACTCATATTTGTTTTAGCTAATATAATAGCGCCCGCATCAACTAATCTTTGCACAATAAAAGCATTATTTACCGGATAAGAATCTAATAACGCTTTAGTACCGCCAGTAGTTGGATAGGGTACAAAGTCAAAATTATCTTTGATAACCACCGGAATTCCATGAAGAATACTTCTTTTGCCATTAGTTTTTCGTTCTTCATCTAATTGTTTCGCCAACGATAAAGCTTCATCATTGATAACCGTAATAGCCTTATAAAGACCATTATATGCTTCTATTCTTTCTAAATATAAAGACACTAATAACTCAGAGCTTAAATAACCTTTATCCATTGCTTCCATTACTTCATTTATAGTTAATTCTTCAATATTAATAACCGCTTTAGTAAAATTAGTAGCAGCAACAGTTAAAAAATTATTAAAAAAGAAAACAACAAAGATTAAGGTAGTAAATAATCTCTTTATCATCAATTCCACCTCTATTATTTAAATTATAACACTTAATTAATTAATTGGGTAAAAAAAGAAGATAAATGTCAATTTAAGTAAAAAAAAGGCCGTAATGAAAATTTTGTTAGCCTTTTTTACTTATTAGTTATATAATAAAAATATATATAGGAGGCAATATAGTGAATAAAAAAATAATAACAATTGCTATTAAAGTAATAGTAATTACCATTTTTTTAATTTTAAGTATTTATGTTGGGTATCTTCATTTTATTAAAAGTCAACCAATCGTAGATGAAATAACAGTTGATGAAGTAGCGTCCCCTAAAGAAGAACCTGAAGAAATAAAAACGTTAAATATAATTGATGTTGATTCTGATGAAAGATCAATAGCAATAATGATTGATAATATTTCCGCCGCTTTACCTCACGTTGGGTTACAAGATGCTTATATTATTTATGAAATAATTGTTGAAGGTGGCCAGACCAGATTGTTAGCGTTATACAAAGATAAAACAACAGAAGTAATTGGACCGGTTCGTAGTACTCGACATTATTATATTGATTATGCTTTAGAAAATGATGCCGTTTTTGTTCATTTTGGACATAGTCCTAAAGCTTTATCGGATATCAATCAATTAAAAATAAATAATATTGATGGATTTTTCTTTGAAAACCCTTTTTGGCGCAATAAAAAAATTAAAGCACCGCATAATGTTTTTACTAGCATGGAAAAATTAAGAGAAGGAATTAAAATTAAAAATTATAATACGAAACTACTTGAACCAATTTTATTAAATTATGTAATTGATGAATTTGATTTATTGGAAAGAGAAAATAATATTCCAGCCAATAATATTAAAATTCATTACTCTTCATCTCATTATATTGATTATGAGTATGATGAAGAAAACAAAGTATATAAACGCTTTATGAAAGGAACTCCTCATATAGATGGGATTACTGAAGAACAATATTATTTTAAGAATATAATCATTTATAATATTAAGAATGTATCTTTAAATGCGGGAGAAGGAAGACAAGAACTATTAAATATTGGCGAAGGGGACGGATACTACATAACTAATGGTTATGCTATCCCGATTAAGTGGCTAAAAGAATCAAGAACTTCGCAAACAAAATATTTAGATATTGATGGTAACGAAATGGAAATAAATGATGGAAATACTTTTATTCATCTGCAACCAGTAAATCAAACTCTGGTCATCGAATAAAAAAGCCTAACGGCTTTTTTTATTTTCTTCTTTAATATTATTAGTAGACTCATTAACTATTTGTTTGAACAGATTATAATCTTCATCATTATTTAAATTTAAGCCTAAATTATCACTTATTCTTCTTAGCTCTTTTTCTAAATATTGTTGCTTATCTATAATGGAAGCCTTTTTTTTACTCGCATGTTTATCGCTATACATTCTATCTTCCGCTATTCTTATTAAATTGTTTAAAAATATTTTTATTGCTTCATCAGTTAAATCATTAGGAATTTTAACTTCATTAGTATCGGCAACGCCAATTGATAATGAAATCTTAGTAGGTATATCATTCTTAAACGTTTTTTCAATTTTTTGTTTAATTCTAGTCGAAACCTCGCTATAGGCTAATTCTTTATTACAATTAGGTAAAATAATTAAAAATTCATCGCCACCAATTCTTATAGGAATATTATTATTAAAAGAGGTTAACGAAAACATATTATCAACAATATCATCTCGATTACTTCTAATTGAAGAACTAATAATATTAGCAACCTTTTTTATATAATCGTCAACCACAGAGTGCCCTTTAGTATCATTTATCATTTTTAATCCATCAACGTCACAAAATAGAACACTAAATGTCTTTTGGTTAGTATTATTATTTTTATTATAGATTAATCCTTCAATCATTAATAGAGTTAAAAACATAGTATTATTAATAAAAAACTTTTGATTTAAAAAATTAGTTAAATCGTCAAATAAAGAATCAAAAAGAATATTCTTGTCAAAAGATTTATCTAAGGTCTCTTTAAGTTTTTTATTTTCATTAATTATTTCTTCCTTTTTTATTTTTAATAATTGTTCATATTTCATACAATTACCTCGCTTCAACAAAAAAATTTAACCATATTATAACACAAACTTTATCAATATTATATGTATTTTTTATTTTAATATTTAATAATGTTTATTAGGTGAGCATAATGAATAGTTTTTTTAAACGAATAATAATTGGCCTAGTTATAGGAGGGGGATTGATATTACCAGGTGTTAGTGGGGCAGTACTAGCAGTAATATTAGGTGTATATGAAAAAATAATCGATTCTATTAATAATCTTTTTAATAATTTTTTCAAAAATATAATCTATTTATTACCTATATCAACGGGTATATTAATGGGTGTTTTTCTTTTTGGTAATGTTTTATTCTTTTTATTTGCTCAATATCCATCAGAGTCCAAAGCCGTTTTTATGGGTATTATATTAGGAAGTTTACCGTTATTATTTAAGAAACTAAAAGATAAAAATAAACACCTAAATAAAACATTATTTATTATGGCTATAGTTTTATCTTTTAGCTTATATATTTTAAATCACTATTCATCTGACTTTAATTTATTATATTATATAACTAACAATCTATCTAAATACCTAGTTTTCTTTATAACTGGGGTTATATATGTATCAGGTAAAATAATACCAGGCATAAGCAGTTCTTTTTTATTAATTATGATTGGAATGTATGACTATATTTTAGAAGTAATAGCCTCTTTCTTTAAATTAACTTTAAATGAATATTTCGCTTTAATGCCCTTCTTTTTGGGGGTGTTAGTAGGAGGCATAATATTATTAAAATTAATTACCTTTTTATTTAATCAATATTATAACGAAACATATAGTATTATAATCGGTTTTATTATAGGGTCTATTCTCTTTTTATATCCCGGTTTTACTTTCAATATAAATAGTATTATCAAAATGATATTAATTTGGTTATCATTTAAAATAACATATAAAATTTCGATTACTCAAATTAAGCATTAATATTATAATATAGTGATAAAAAAGCTATAAGTATTGACAAGTAAAAGTCATTTTTAGTATACTATAGAAGTCATTATTTGATATTAAATGACGAGGTCCCATAGTGTAGCGGTTAACACGTCTGCCTGTCACGCAGAAGATCGCGGGTTCAATTCCCGTTGGGACCGCCATATTGGCTTTGTAGCTCAGTCGGTAGAGCAGAGGACTGAAAATCCTCGTGTCGGCGGTTCGATTCCGCCCGAAGCCACCATTAATATACAAAGAAGCCCTTTTGTTTCGCGCCCGTAGCTCAACTGGATAGAGCGTTTGACTACGGATCAAAAGGTTATGGGTTCGATTCCTTTCGGGCGCGCCAATCGGGAAGTAGCACAA
>SKGN01000030.1 GCA_007117415.1 Bacilli bacterium
AGAAAGTCAAGGATTGTGTCCAGAAGGATGGTATATACCAAGTCATGATGAATGGACTGATTTAGAAAGATATGTATGTAATGAAGCAGGTAATGGAGATTGTGATACAAAGTTTCCAAAAAATACCACCAGAACTGGTTGGAGAGGAACTGATGAAGGACAGCAGTTAAAGTCAACCGATCCAAGTTGGAGTGGAACAAATACGGTTGGGTTCAACGCTAAGCCTGCTGGTTACCGCCTCACCGGTGGTTCCCTCAACGTTGTAGGTTGGAGTGGATACTGGTGGAGTTCCTCGCCTGATGGCTCTGATGCTTGGAGACGCTTCCTGAATTCAGGAAATTCCGATGTTAACCGCGGCACGCATTCGCAAGCTCACGGGAGCTCGGTTCGTTGCGTCTTAGGAGAATAACAAATAAATTTTAACTTAACCATAAAAAATAATATTCAAATAATATATAAATTAAAAGGCTTGAAATTGAAGCATGTAATATTCTAGCTATTAAAAAAGGATAATATTTAATTTTGGTATCACTGATTATACTTATTGTCTGCATATGAACGCTTAATCCGCCAAAAGAAATAAACAAGGTTGCTAAGATAGCCTTGTTTTTTAATGGAATATTTAATAAGCTGGTATACTTTAATCCTTGAGTCATTTCAAATATACCATTTAAGATGGATTGATTATATAAATTTAAATTTATATTGTTATCAATGATAGTTGTAATTATTAAAAACATAGTGATTACGCCTAAGATTAAAAAAAGGGTATTAATAGAGTTCATTAAGGCTTGGGTTATCATTTGACCGAAATTCATTTTATTGGCGACTCTTTTTTGATGCATCGCATCAACTGCTTTTTTAAAAGATATTTTTATATTATTATTAGGGCTAATGTAATAATTTCTAAACAATATTCCAACAATAAAACTACCTATATAGTGACAAACTAAAATCAAGAAGCCTATTTCTTTATTATTTAAAAACATTATAGATATAGTGCCTAAAATGAATACGGGATTAGAAAAATGAGTAAAAGTAAGTAATTTAGTGGCTTCTTGATCGTTGATTAAGCCTTTTATATATAATTCTTTGGTATATTTTGAGCCACTAGGAAAACCACTTAACATACTTAATACTAAGGCAAAAGAGGATTCTCCTTTTAGTTTAAAAACTTTATTCATTACTTTTTTTAATATTTCTCCTAAAAAAGAGGCAAAGCCGCAATTAATTAATAATTCGGATATAACAAAAAAAGGGAACAATGAGGGAAATATGTTGGATTGCCATATGTTTAAGGAAAAAGTCACTGTTCTCATAATACTTTTTGATTCTCTTAGTACTTCAACACATATAATTAAAATAATTAGAACAATAATAATAGTAGCTAACTTTTTTTTCATAAACCCACCTTTTTTTGTTATAATTATATTAGAAGTGAGGATTATCATTATGGTTAATAAATTATATTCTAAGATTATGGTCTTTTTAAAAGAAAATCGTGAATTTGTAATTGGGTTAATTTGTTTTTATATCATAATAAATATTTCATTACCGTATTATATTCATACTAGTGGGAATTTAATAGATATATCGGATAAAGTATCAATTGAAGGAGAGTACTATCAACAAGGAAGTATTAATTTGACTTATGTCTCAGAAATAAAAGGTAATGTGCTAACTTATTTAATATCTTTTATATTACCTAATTGGGATTTAGTAGAGGCAGAAAAGGTTTATTTCAGCAATGAAACATATGAAGATTTAATTTTTAGAAATCAAATGTTTTTAGATGAGGCTAACCAAAATGCTGTTTTTTTGGCATATGAAAAAGCTAATCAATACATTAATATAACAAACCAAAAAAATTATATTGTATATATTGATTCAAGAGCTAAAACAAATTTAAAAATTAAAGATGAAATTATATCGGTTAATGGTGTTTATATCAATAGTATGGAAGATTATGTTAATATAGTAGAAAATGGTTTGGTTGGGGAAAATTTAAATGTCGTAGTTCTTGATGAAAATAAAGATAAAAAAACAAAATATATTGAGGTTATTGAATATAATAATGTAAAGATGACGGGCTTATATTTTATTACTAAATATAATTATATTACTAATCCTAAAATTATTTTTAATTTTAAAGAGACCGAAACAGGGCCTAGTGGGGGACTCATGATGGCATTATCTATTTATAACAAGTTAATTGAAGAAGATATAACGAAGGGAAGAAAGATAGTCGGTACTGGGACTATTGATGCTGATGGTAATGTGGGTGAAATAAGTGGAATTGAGTATAAATTAAAAGGTGCTAACAAAAATAATGCGGAAATATTTTTAGTTCCTAAAGGAACTAATTATGAGAAAGCAAAATTAATTAAAAAAGAATATAATTATGATATAATAATTATAGGAGTATCTACTTTTAAAGATGCGATAAATTATTTAAATGATTTATAGGAGGTGTTATTGTGAAAAAAGTTGTTAATTTATTAATTGTAGAAGATCTTGACAAGCATCCTAAAGGGATTAAAAAGGATCCTAAAATTATAAAGGCTATTTCTGATGGAAGGTATAAAATTATTGATGTAGATCTGGTACTAAGGGAAAACCTAAGAGTGTATTTAGAGAGAATAAATGGAAAAATATGTTATATAATAGATAACAGCGTAAGTGATAGAAAAACCAAATTAAATCATAAAACAATATCTAAATATGCGGTTGATGAAAATGATTTAATTGATAGTAAAATATATGAAATAAATAAAGCAAAAGTTAAACAAAAACAAAGGATTAATAGTTAGTGACTATTATCCTTTTTTTATGATATACTTTATTTAGGTGATATGTATGAAGAGAAGTGAAATTGAAAAAAACAAAATTACGCCTATGATGGCTCAATATTTGGACATAAAAGATAATCATGAAGATGTTATTCTTATGTTTAGATTAGGTGATTTTTATGAAATGTTCTTTGAGGATGCTGTCATTGTTTCTCGTGAATTAGAACTTGTTTTAACTGGAAAAAATGCGGGATTAGAAGAGAGAATCCCAATGTGTGGAGTACCGCATCATGCTGTTAATGGTTATATTGATAAACTAATTGATAGAGGTTATAAAGTGGCATTATGTGAACAAGTTGAGGATCCTAAAGAGGCCAAAGGAATAGTAAAAAGAGAAGTTGTTCAAATTATATCTAAGGGTACTGTCATGAATGGGGAACTGTTAAATGAAAAAGATAATAATTATATAGGCAGTATTATCGATTTGAAGCATTGCTATGTAATAAGTTATGCTGATATTTCGATTGGAGAATTCAATACTTTTTTAATTGAAAATAATGCATCTAAGTTGGTATCAGAAATAGTATCGTTAGGCTTAAAAGAAGTAATCATTAATGATGATGTTGCTAAAAATATAATAGATATATTAAGAAATAAATATAAAATGGTCGTCAGCGTTTATTCAAAAACCGAGGCTAATAAGGAATACGAAAGTATTTATAAAGATATTAGTGACATTAGATATTTAGAAGGAATTAAGCATTTATTAACGTATTTAAATGAAACCCAAAAAAGAAGTTTAATGCATTTACAAAAAGTTAGGGTTATAAATAATGCTAATTATTTAAAGATGGATATTCATACTAAAAGAAATTTAGAGTTAGTTGAAAATTATCGAACTAAATCAAGAAATTTCTCTTTATTGTGGTTGTTAGATAAGACTAAAACAGCCATGGGGGGAAGATTGTTAAAAAATTGGATTGAGAATCCATTAGTTGATAAAGACTCTATTAATAGGCGATATGATATTGTTGAGACGTTGTTAGAGGAATTCATTTTAAAAGAGGAACTGAAAAACTTATTATTTGAAATATATGATTTAGAACGTTTAAGCGGTCGTATCGCGTTTGGTAACGCTAATGCGAAGGATTTATTGCAATTGAAAAAATCTATCAAGGTATTACCAGAAATGAAAAAGATTTTAGAACAAATTAATTTTTCTAAATCGATTGATTCGATGACTGATTTACATGACTTATTAGAAAAAAGTATTTATGAAAATCCCCCTTTAACTTTAAAAGAGGGTTATATAATTAAAACGGGATATGATGATGTTCTTGATGAGTTAAAGGAAAGTAGAAAAGGTGGTAAAGATTTTATTGCTAAAATTGAGGCTGAAGAGAAACAAAAAACGGGAATTAAAAATTTAAAAGTAGGTTTTAATAAAGTTTTTGGTTACTATATTGAAGTGTCAAAAGGTAATATAGGTCTTTTAAAAGAAAATGAAGAATATGAAAGAAAACAGACTTTAGCGAATTGTGAGAGATATGTTACGCCGCTGTTAAAAGAGAAAGAGGCTTTAATTTTAGGGGCTGAAGAAAAAATAATTAACTTAGAATACGAATTATTTATAAGGGTAAGAGATGAAGTTAAGAAGTATATTTTTAAAATTCAAGAAATAGCTAAAACAATAGCGGAGATAGATGTTTTGCAATCTTTTGCTAGTGTGACTGAAGAAAATAATTATATTAGACCTAATATAAGTGATGAAAAAATAGTTAATATTCAAGATAATCGTCACCCGATAATTGAAAAAGTAACTGATGAAGAATTTGTGCCTAATGATATTATGATGGATGAGGATATAAATATACTATTAATTACAGGCCCTAATATGGCTGGTAAATCAACTTATATGAGGCAATTAGCAATAACGGCTATAATGGCTCAAATAGGGTGTTTTATTCCTTGTAGCAAGGCTATAATGCCTATCTTTGATAAGATTTTTACTAGGATAGGGGCTAGTGATGATATTGTTAGTGGTGAATCTACTTTTATGGTGGAAATGATTGAAGCTAATAACGCTATTATGAATGCTACTATAAATAGTTTAATCTTATTTGATGAGTTAGGTAGAGGAACAGCAACGTATGATGGAATGAGTTTAGCCCAAGCTATAATTGAGTATATTCATAATCATATTAAAGCTAAAACCTTATTCTCTACTCATTATCATGAATTGGTAGAATTAGAAAGTAATTTAAAGGATTTAAAAAACATTCATGTAAGCGCTTATGAAGAAAATGGCAATATTACTTTCCTTCATAAAGTAAAAGAAGGTTCAATTGATAAGAGTTATGGTATTCATGTTGCAAAACTAGCTAATCTGCCTTTAAAGCTTATTAAAAGAGCGGATGAAATCTTATCGGTATATGAAAAAAAAGAACGCAAAAGAATCTATAGTCAAGTGGAAATGGATTTTAGTAATTATGAAGAAAAAAAGGAGTCAAATGAAATAATAGATTTAATTAAAAAGATAAATCCATTAGAAACAACCCCAATTCAGGCTTTAAATATATTACATGAATTAAAAATGAAAGAAAAAGAACTAGAAAAGCAAAAATAAAATAACAAATTAACCATAAATATGTTAAAATTGATATAGGTGATATTTATGAATCTTAATACTAGAAGAGAACAAAGAAATACAATAATGATATTGCTATATCAATTTTTTTTGTTTGAAAATAAAAACATTGAAAATATATATGATAAAGAAAAGATAACGGATGAAACTAATTTTATTAATAATATATATGAAGGTGTTATAAACCAGCGAAATGAAATAGATGAAATGGCTAACAACTATTTAACTGATTGGACAATTGATCGACTTGGAAAGGTTGATCAATCAATTTTAAGAATGGCCATCTATGAATTAATATGGACGGATACTCCTCCTATTGTAGTAATAGATGAAGCGATTGAATTAGCCAAATTATATTCAGATGATGCTGTTCGTAAAATGATTAATAGTGTTTTAGATAAAATATATCATAATAAAAGTAGGTGATACTTTGAATGAAACAGAAAAGTATTTAACAGTTAGTGCTTTAACTAAATATTTAAAGCATAAAATTGATAATGATGAACATTTACAAAATGTTTATTTAAGAGGTGAAATATCTAACTTTAAGACCCATAGTAGAGGTCACCTTTATTTTTCGATTAAAGATGAAACTAGTAAAATTAATGCAATTATGTTTGCTAATAATTCTTCAAAATTAAAATTTAAAATTGAAGAAGGCATGAAAGTGCTGGTCGGTGGTAAGATAAGTGTTTATGAACCGACCGGAAATTATCAGATATATGTATCAGAAATGATAGAGGATGGGGTGGGAAACCTTTATTTAGCGTATGAACAATTAAAAGCCAAATTAGCTAAAGAAGGGCTTTTTGATGATACTCATAAAAAACCTATTCCGCGGTTTCCAAATAAAATTGGAATTATAACAGCCTCAACAGGCGCTGCAATCAAAGATATTTTATCTACCATTAAAAGAAGATATCCTATCTGTGAAACTATTCTTTTTCCTTCGTTAGTACAAGGTTCAAATGCTTATCTTGATATTGTAAAAAACATTGAAACGGCTTCTAAATATGATCTTGATTTGTTAATTATAGGTCGTGGTGGAGGCTCAATTGAAGATTTATGGCCTTTTAATGAAGAATTAGTAGCTAGAGCTATTTTTGAGTCTAAAATACCTATTATAAGTGCTGTTGGACATGAAGTTGATTTTACCATTAGTGATTTTGTAGCAGATATTAGAGCTGCAACACCTACTGGTGCGGCTGAAATTGCAGTCCCTAATTTAATTGATATTTTAAGTACAATTGATAATTATCGAATAAGAATAAATAAATCGTTATTAAATAAAATAAATAATTATCAAATGATTATAAAAAAAATAAAGAATAGTCATGTATTAAAAAATCCTATTTTTATTTATCAAGTTAAAGAACAAATGTTAGATTATACAATTGAAAAAATAAATTCACTGATAAGTGAAATTATAAAAGATAAAAAAAATATTTATGTACAGTTAAGTAACAACTATACATTAAAAAATCCTAAATTTATTTATGAACCTAAAGTGAATAAATTTAATAAATTAACCGAAAAACTAGAAGTATTGAACCCTTTAAATACTTTAAAAAGAGGATATGCCATTATTAAAAAAAATAATAAAACAGTTTTTAACATTAAAAGTTTTAATATTGATGATTGTATTGACATTATTATTAATAATGGCTTAATAAAAGCATCAATAAAAAAAATAGAGGAGGAGAAATGATGGAAAAAACGGAAAAATTTGAGGATAAGCTATCATCTTTAGAAGCAATTGTTAATGATTTAGAATCAGGTGAAGTTGATCTTGACGATGCTATATCAAAATACACAGAGGCAATGAAGATTGCTAAAGAATGTTCTCTCAAATTAGCAAAAGCAGAAGAGCACGTAAATAAAATTTTAAAAGAAAATGGCAAATTAGAAGATTTTTCACTTGATAAAGATAATCAATAAGAAGTATTTTTAAGTTGTTTAAAAATATAATATAAAAAGGAATGATAAGATGATATTTGAAGAAAAAAAAGAGTTTAATCAAAAAATAAAAAATATTAGAAAAATTATTAAAGAAAAAAGAAACAAAGAACAAATTAAAGAAATCTTAGCTACTATAGAAGTAATTATGAAAAGTTATTTCAACATTTTATATAAACCCGTTAAAATTGAATATTCTACTTTGTTGATATTAAAAACTTCTTGTAACCAATTTATTTTTAATCTTTTAAAATCAACATTTAATCATGATGATTTTGAAAAAATAAAACAAGAAATAAGGGCATTAAAAAAAGATATTAATGACATTCACAATAAATGTTTAGTTAATGTGATAGATGATAATAAATCAATTAATTTTAAAGATAGACAAACATTTGATCAAAGTGAAATAAGAAATAAAGATCATAATGTATGGTACGAGATTTATAATAGTAAAGAGAAAGAATTTACGTCACAAAACAAAAACTTACTTACGGAATCAAATATTGCTGAAAACATAATAAGAATGAGAGAAATAAACAATACTTTTTATCATTATAGTATTACAAATGATGAATTTTTAAAAAATTATGATAATAGCGATAACTTTAATCTTCAAAAAGATAGAATTGATTTTGTAGATAACATTTTAGAAATCATTAATAAAGTTGAAGAAAAGGCTGATATCAAAAAAATTTTTGACGCTGTAATTTTAATGAATGCTGTTAATGAGCATTTGTTTTCTAACAGTACAATTATTCAAAGAAAAAATCTTTGTTATCACCAAAAGTTAGAAAATGATTTTCAATTGGAAAATATTTTACTTAAGATTAATGAGGTAGCATGTAAAAGAGGTTATTTTTCCACTATGTTGATTAGAGTTCAAGCTTATTTCAATGCCTTAAATAATTATATTGAAAATGATAAATCAGTTTTAACGGAAGCTGAATTAAAGCAAATGAAATTCATTTTTACTTTTTACATTAATTATTTAAATTCTAGGTTTAATAAAAATAAAGCAATCATGAGTGATTTGGAATTTTTAACAAAAAGTTTTGAAAACATGTATAATGCAGCGTTATTAAAGAATTCTTTTTTCCTTTTGGAAAACAAACAAAAAGTAAAATAAAAAATAATAATATTGATAGATAAATTAGTGGTAATATTATCTATCAATATTTTTTTAAAAAAATCTCATAATATTAATGTAGTCTATGAATTTGAAGGAGATGTTTTTATGTTTTTTAAAAAAATGAAAAACATACTATGTGTCTTTTTTCTAACATTAATATTTGTTCCTAATATAGTTTTTGCATATTCTAGTCATGTTATTCCTGGTGGCGAAAATATTGGAATTCAAATTAATTCTAAAGGAATAATGATTGTTGGGTTGTATAAAGTAAATAATATATATCCAGGACGAGAAGCCGGTTTAAAACTAGGAGATATTATTATTGCTGTTAATAACCAAAAAGTATCTAATATAAATGAATTGGTTCAAGAAGTAAATAAGTATAATGATAATAATGAAATTACCATTCGGTATCAACGTAACAAGAGAAAATATACAACGTCATTAAAATTAATAAAAAGTGAGGATAATGTATATAAAACAGGCTTGTTTGTAAAAGATACAATAAATGGTATTGGTACTCTAACTTATATAGATCCAAATAGTAGATTCTTTGGTGCTTTAGGACACGAAATAATTGAAAAGTCATCAGGTCAAAAAGTTGAAATAAGAGATGGCAAAATTTTTAAATCAAATGTTTTAGGTATTGATAAAAGTAGTAGGGGTTCTCCAGGTGAAAAAAATGCCAGGTTTCATTCCCATATTGTGTATGGAAATGTTTTTAAAAATACTAGTTCTGGGATATTTGGAAAATATAAAGATGAATTGCCCA
This sequence comes from Bacilli bacterium, assembly GCA_007117415.1. Lineage (GTDB taxonomy): Bacteria > Bacillota_I > Bacilli_A > RF39 > UBA660 > SKGN01. The sequence goes on from SKGN01000030.1 coordinate 9,297, forward strand.
ATAAGAAACTATATAAAGTAGCTGAACCAAATGAAGTTGAATTAGGTCCAGCTATAATATTGACCGTAATAGAAGATGAATTGGTTGAAGAATTTGATATTGAAATTATTAAATTAATTAATAATGAAGATCAAAGAATTAAAAATATTTTATTCAATATTACTGATCAAAGATTAATAGAACAAACAGGAGGAATCGTTCAAGGTATGAGCGGTAGTCCTATTTTGCAAAATGATATGATTGTTGGAGCGGTTACTCACGTAGTAATTGATGAAACATCGAAAGGTTATGGAATATTTATAAAATATATGTTAGAAGAAGGCGAAAATTAATTTAAAAACAATACCTTAGGGTATTGTTTTTATAATAAAGGAAAAATAATTGTTGATAATACACCGGCCAGCATACATAGTAACGCTATCCAGGTTATTAATTTAAAGGTTTTATTTTTCATAGAGTCACCTCGCATATCCATTATAACATATTAATCATAATCATAAAATACTCTTTTTATTATTTTTGCAATCATATTTTTTCACTTATTTTAATATAATTGATTGAGGTGATAAAGTGAACAAGCTATTAAATGTATTATTGGATGACGTAAGAAAACAAAAAAAGATGTGTTTGTTTTTGTTTATTATTTTAATTATGGGATTAATATTTGGATCTGTTTTTGTAGGAGTATTGGACGAGCATGATAAAGGAGTTGTTGCTAATCATATTTTTTCTTTTTTTGAACATATAAAAAAAGGAACAATTGATTATGGATTAGCATTAAAAAACAGCCTTTCATCAAATCTTTTGTTTGTATTAATAATTTGGTTATTAGGTATTTCCGTAATTGGGATTCCTATTATTATATTTATATTATTTATAAAAGGTTTTATAGTTGGATTTGTAGTATCAGCTATGATAATTAATTATAATTTCTTAGGTGTTTTTGCAGCTTTCAGTTATATTTTTCCCCATATTATTATCACTTCTTTAACCTTACTGGTTTTATGTTGTTACTCTTTACAATTATCCTTTAATCTTTTTTGGTCAGTTATTCAAAGAAGGACCATTAATTTTAAAAACATTATTAATAATTATTTTTTTGTTCTATTGTTATGTATTATAATAATGTTTTTGGCCTCACTACTTGAAGTTTATGTTTCACCTTATATAATTAGATTCTTCTTATTATTTGTAAAATAAAATTATCATTGTGGTATAATATTAATGGTGATATTATGAAAACAGTAGTTGTAGGAATGAGTGGTGGAGTTGATTCTTCAGTAGCGGCTTATATTTTAAAAGAACAAGGCTATAATGTTATTGGTCTTTTTATGCGCAATTGGGACTCGTCACTGAATAATGATATTTTAGGTAATCCCACTTTAAGCGCTAATATATGTACTCAAGAAAGCGATTATAATGATGCTAAAGAAGTATGTGAATTGATTGGTATCCCTTTAAAAAGAGTCGAATTTGTTAAAGAGTATTGGGATCATGTCTTCACTTATTTTTTAGATGAAATAAAAAAAGGACGAACACCTAATCCTGATATTATGTGTAATAAATATATAAAATTTGATTTATTTATTAAAGAAGCTAAAAAATTAGGTGCTGATTATGTAGCTACTGGACATTATGCTATTTTAAATGATAATAAGTTATACAGGGGAAAAGATAAAAATAAAGATCAAACATATTTTCTTTCTCAATTAACTAGTAAACAATTAAAAGAGGTTCTTTTTCCGATTGGAGAATTAGAAAAAAACGAGGTTCGTCAAATAGCCTCTCAATTTAGTAAAAATATATCTCAGAAAAAAGATTCAACGGGTATCTGTTTTATTGGTGAAAGAAATTTCAAACAATTTTTAGCTAATTATTTACCTAATATACCTGGTGAAATAGTTAATATATTAACTAAAGAAGTAATAGGAGAACATATTGGCTTGATGTATTATACGGTGGGGCAAAGAAGAGGTCTTAATATTGGTGGAACAAAAGATAAATTATATGTAGTAGGTAAGGATTTAAAAGATAATATTCTTTATGTTGCATCCGGAGAAAACAATCAATTTTTATATAGCGATATGGCCATAGTTGAACAGGTTAATTTTATAAGTAATAAACGTCTTAATGATTGTACCGCTAAATTTAGATATCGACAAGCTGACCAAAAAGTTAAAATAGAGTATTTAGAAGATGGTAATTTGAAAGTGAAGTATGATAATATAAAAGCGGTAACACCTGGTCAAGCATGTGTTTTCTATGATGAAGAAGAATGTTTAGGTGGAGGTATTATAAAAGAAGTATTTATAAATGAAGAAAGAATAAAATATTTGTAATAAAAACATTTACATAACAGAGCATTTATAACAACTCTTTTGTCACTTTATTTACACTTGACAATTGACATATATATGATAAAATGATAATAGGAGGTTGAATGTATGACAAATGAAATATTAAAAGAATTAGGAATATCTAAAGTGAAATTAGCTAAGTATTTAGGTGTTTCAAGACAAATGATATATAATTACCTGGAATTAAATAATTTAGATGAGTGGCCAAAAGACAAGAAAATGAGAATGTTCATGCTTTTAAACGTAAATTCAACGGAAGAGTTAGCAACAATAAAAGTTACTAATGATTATATTATGCAAGTTGAAAATATTTTAAATAATGAAGAATTTGTTTCTATGAAAAAAGATTTTCGTTCATATAGTAGTAAAAATTTTACTAAGAAGAATCAACAAATTTTAAGTGATTTAATTGAAATAATGAAAGAACATATAGCCGAAGACAATGATGGTGAAATGGGATTTACATATAAATATTTAACATATTTTCTTCAACTGCTAATTGATGAACCAGAGTTAAAATATGCTCTAGCATATTTCGCTAAATATAACGGTTTTATTTCTCCTAGAGAATTTTTATATGATGAAGAAAAACAAACTACATTTGAAGGAATAATGTTTCAAGCTATGACATTATTTTATAATGGTGGTGCTTCTAAATCTAAAATAGAAGAAGCACATAAAAGATTCATTTCAGATATAGAACAAAAAAAAGAAGAAAAATTAAGTCGTACTCAAGAATTAAACACTGCTAAAGTTCAAGCTTTAAAAGAATTAGGTTTTACTGAAATTAATGAATCAAATGCTTCTGAAGTGTTTGAAAAGATAGCGGAAATTCAAGCTAGAAAACATGTATAATATTAAGGAGATTTTATATGACTAATAATAATTTAAACCAAAATTATGTTTTTAGTGAAAAAGAAAGCTTGTTATTAGCAGAATATGAGAATAGGGATATTACTAACATAGCAAATTTATTAAAAATAATGGTGGTTGATGTTATGGATCAAATATATAATCATTTGATTCAGTTCGATAACATAAACACAAACAAGAACAAACGTAAGAAGAAATATAATATAAATCAAAAATTATCAAATTTAAAACAAATCAAAAGTGATTTTTTCAAATTATTTTCTAATCAACAAATTAAAACCAAAGCTGATTTATATGTATATCTTTTTGCTTATCAAATTCCGCCTTATCATTTTAATGCTTATTTATATAATGTTCTTTTAGAACTGATTAAAGATAACTATTCAGATGATTTTTGGCAAAAACATGAATTGATTAATTATGAAA
>SKGN01000065.1 GCA_007117415.1 Bacilli bacterium
CATCTATATCATCATCTATATCATCATCTATATCATCTAGGTCTTCTTCATCTTCTTCTAAGTCTTTTTCCTCTTTATCTTCTTCAACATCATCTATATCTTCTTCTATATCGTCATCTACATCATCATCTATATCAGCATTATCAATAGCTATTGAATGATTTTCTTTTAAATCCCATTCTTTTCCATTAATTAAAATAAACCTTTTATCAGTGGTTAAAGATGTGAAAAAATCAGCAATTTTACCCTCGAATTGATCATCATTATAACCTAATAAAAAACATATTTCTTTAAAAAGGGGAACAGTAGGTTTTATTTCTTTATCTCCTTTAAGAAGATGATACGCTATATCTGTTAGCGATAATAATTCTAAATCATCTTGTGACATTTCTCTTATATACATATATACCTCCTACATTTTTTCCGGTGACTCAACACCTATTAGATTTAAACCATTTCTAATTACTATTTTAACTACTTTTATTAAATTCATCCTTTCATTTGCCTCTTTTTCATTATTTACCATTATTTTTTCGTTATTATAATAAACATGAAATAAATTAGCCAACTCATATAAATAATCAGTTATTAAGTGAGGCATCCGCTTTATGGCGCTTTTTTCAACTACCGATTTAAATTCATGAAGTTTAGCAAGCATATTATATGCATATTCGGAATTAATTGTTTCATATTCAAAACATTTTTTTATTTCTTTTACATTCTTTAATATAGTGCATATTCTTGCATGAGCATAACCTACATAATAATAAGGGTTTTCATTGGTCTTAGATCTAGCTAGTTCAACATCAAAATCCATTTGTGTATTTATATTTCTCATCCCAAAAAAATACCTTGTAGCATCTATCCCAACCTCTTCCATTAAATCACTTAATGTATAAATATTACCGGTTCTTTTACTCATTTTTATTTCTTCTTTACCGCTCAACAATCTTACCATTTGAACTATTCTTACATCAATCTTATTTTGATCATACCCTAAAGCTTGTAGGGAAGCTTTTAATCTTCTTATATAGCCATGATGGTCGGCTCCCCAAACGTTAATTAGTTCGTTATAACCTCTTTCAAATTTATCTAAATGATACGCTATATCAGGAGTCAAATAAGTATATTCCCCATCTTTTTTAACAAGAACTCTATCTTTTTCATCTCCTAGGTCAGTTGCCTTCAGCCATAATGCCCCTTCTTTTTCATAAGTTATATTTAACTCTTCTAACTTTGATAATGATTCTTCTATTTTGCCCTTTGCTCTAATGTCTTTTTCGCTCGTCCAAACATCAAATTTAATCCTAAATTTTTCTAAATCTGTTTTAATATTATTAAGTAATATTTTTACTCCTTTTTCTTTAATATATTCATTATCAATATGAATATATTCTTGATTATTTTCATCATATATTTTTTTAGCTATTTCAATAACTTCTTTACCATAATAACCATCTTCTGGCATTTTTTCTTCCATTGAGCATAAACCACGATATCTCTCTTTAATTGAGTTTCCGAGGTTTTCTATTTGTTTGCCTGAATCATTAACATAATATTCACTAGTTATATTATATCCACAAAATGACAAGATACGGCAAAGATTATCTCCATAAGCAGATCCTCTAGCATGACCTAAATGCAATTTTCCTGTAGGATTAACGCTGGCAAATTCAATATTAATTTTTTGAGTTTGGCCAATATTACTTCTTCCAAAATTTTCATCTTCTTCTAGGATTTCATTAATAATATTTAAAAAAAGGTTTTTATTGAGATGAAAATTTATAAAACCAGGCTTTATTATATCTATCTTTTTTATTATATTATTTTTTTCTATTTGCATTTTTATTGTTTCGGCTATCTCGATGGGATTCTTTTTTTGTATCTTGGCCATTTTCATTGCTATATTAGTAGAGTAATCCCCAAAATCCTTATTTTTAGGAATTTCTAATTCAATAATCATTTCTTGATATTCTAATTTTTTTATAGTTTGTCTTATAATAATTTCTAATTCTTTTTCAATATTCATTTTATCACCTCAAAATCTAATTTATATTCAAAATTACCCATATCTTCACCATTTAAATACAATCTATAGTCTAATTTAATATTTTTATCACTAATCTCTTTTTCTTGCGTGCTAATTTCCACCTCGAATTCTACATTAAGGGCATTAACCTTATAACGGGTCTTTGTTGTTTTATTTTTTTCAAAGAGTAAATTTAAACAGTAATCTGAATTTTTTCTCTTTATTTTTACTTTGTTTCCTATAAATTCAATTAAGACACTTATATTATTTTCTATAAAGAATAGTTTTTTCTTTTGAAAATCATATTTTCCAATTACATTACATTTAGTTTTTTCTCCTATAGAATTAATAAGAGTTGAACATATACTAACCTTTTTCACCTAATCACCTAAAAATCTAGTTGTAATTATATCATAAGTTTTTAAAAAAAGCACTTATATTTTGTTTCTTTTTTTTCATAATACTAATAGAGGAATTGGTGATATTATGAACTTCTTAAAATTTCTTCTAAAAACTTTTTGTGTTTTTGTGTTTTTATTTATTTTTCTCCATATAGGCGCTTTTTTATATGCTAAAATAATACCAAAAATTGATATAAAAAGTGTTAATAATGTTTTATTATACGATAAGGATAATAATCTTTTTTTTAAAGGGAGCGGTCAAAATGAATGGATATCACTTGAAAAAATGTCACCTCATATAATTAACGCCACGATATCAATTGAAGATAAAAACTTTTTCAATCATATGGGGTTTGATTATCTTAGAATAATCAAATCTTTTTACAATAATATAAGAGCGAGAAAAATAATAGAGGGAGCTTCAACTATAACTCAGCAATATGCTCGTAATTTGTATTTAGATTTTAAAAAAAATTGGAAAAGAAAAATAGAGGAGTCATGGTTAGCCTTTCAAATAGAAGTGCATTACACCAAAGAAGAAATATTAGAAGGTTATTTAAATACTATTAATTACGGTAATGGTGTTCATGGAATAGAAAATGCCGCTCGATATTATTTTGATAAAAGCGCCTCGTATTTAACCTTAGCCGAAGCTTCCGTTTTAGCAGGTATTCCTAAATCCCCTAATCATTATTCTCCATTAAATGATGAATTAGAAGCAAAAAAAAGGCAACATTTAATTTTAGATAGTATGATTAGAAACAACTATATTAATGAACAGGATAAAAAGAAAGCCTTAAGTGAAGAACTTGTCTTTATCGGGGTTAAAGATAAATTTAATCTATCTACACTAATGTATTACCAGAATGCCGTAATGCAAGAATTAAAAAACATCGATAGCGTTCCAACTTCTCTATTAAAAACAAACGGTTTGAAAATATACACCAATTTAGATATTGAAGCTCAAAATATATTAGAAAAAAGTATAAATAATAATTTAAATAATAATTATGAAATTCAAGTTTCGGCGGTTATGGTTACCCCCTATAATGGAAATATAATCGCTTTAGCCGGGGGAAGAGATTATGTTAAATCACAATTTAATAGAGCTACTGATTCAAAAAGACAAGTTGGTTCCACAATGAAACCTTTTCTATACTATGCTGCTTTAGAAAACGGATTCACATCATCTACTACTTTTTTAAGTGAACCCACTACTTTTACGTTTAGTGATAATAAGACTTATTCTCCTAATAATTTTGCTAATATATATCCTAAAAAAAATATCTCAATGGCTGCCGCAATGTCTTTTTCTGATAATATATATGCCGTGAAAACACACCTCTTTTTAGGAGAAGATGTTTTAGTGGATATTGTAAATCGTGTTGGAATAAAAGAAAAAGTTTATCCTCATCCCTCCCTTCCATTAGGAACGGAAGAAATAAATATTATTGATTTTTTAACTGGATATACAACTTTGGCAAATCTAGGTGATCGAGTTGAATTAAGTTTAATAAACAAAATTGAAGATATTAAAGGTAATGTTTTATATCAACAAAAAAACAAAAAAACAACTGTTTTAAATAAAAGTATTTCTTTTATCATCAATGAACTTTTAACTACATCATATGACTACGTAATGGTGGATTACAGTTATCCAACTTGTATTGGAATCGCACCAAAAATAACCAGAAAATACGCCTTGAAATCAGGCAGCACTGACTTTGATACATGGGCTGTAGGATTTAACCCAAGCGTTGTGGTTGGCGTATGGAACGGTTATGATATGAATAAAAAGTTAACTCAATCTGATGTAAGACTCTCAAGAGATATCTGGGTTGACTCTGTTGAGGCATATTTAAAAGAAAAAGAAGCGGAATGGTATCAAATTCCATCAAATGTTGTGGGGGTTTTGGTTGATCCTATATCAGGAAATTTATCTGACGAAAACACTAAGAAGAGAAGAATTTTATATTATATAAAAGGTACGGAGCCTTCAAGTCCTAATTAAAAAAGATAATCATTTTTAATTATCTTTTTTAATTTTAATTATAATTTGATAATTTTTTTCAAAATCAAATTCCTCTAGATCAACAATAAAACCTTCTTCTTGTAAATCTTTTATTTTATTTCTAATTTGATTTATCGCTTTTGTTAAATCTACATCTTTTTTTTCAACATTGTTATCTATTGAGGGGATTATTTGATTATTTCTAAATTCTTCTAACAAATTATCGGTATTTGTTTTTTCATTATTATTATTTTTTCCTTCTTCATCAATCTTTTTATGTATAATTGGCTCATTCGCAAAAAACTTATTATTATCTTCTTGAGTCTCTTCCGCTGGACCTATTAAATTATCATCTATTAATTCTTTATTTGATAAATTAAATTCTTCTCCTTTTATATCATTATTTATCATGGAATCATTAAATGATTCTTGAGAGGTTTTGTTTTCTTCAGGAGGGAAAAATTCATTATTAGTAAAAAGCTTATTATTATCTTCTTGAGTCTCTTCCGCTGGACCTGTGAAATTATCTTCTATTAATTCTTTATTTGATAAATTAAATTCTTCATCTTTTATATCATTATTTATCATGGGATCATTAATTGATGCTTGAGGAGTTATGTTTTCTTTAGAAGCAAAAAATTCATTATTAGCAAAAAACTTATTATTTTCTTCTTGAGTCTCTTCTGCTGGACCTGTGAAATTATCATCTATTAATTCTTTATTTGATAAATTAAATTTTTCATCTTTTATATCGTTATTTGTCATGGAATCATTAAATGATTCTTGAGAGGTTTTGTTTTCTTCAGAAGGGAAAAGTTTATTTTCATTATCAATATTTAATAAATCATTTATATTTATTTTTTCTTTTTCTTTTGCTTGTAAAGCATCTTCTTTTTTAAATAAATTGTCAATTTCAATATTATTTTCGTAATCAGGAAAAAATTTATTTTGTGGTTTTTTATCATTTAATTCTAATTTTTCCTTTTCGAAGTTATCTTGACCTTGGTTATCATTTTTATTTTCTTCATATAATAAATTGTCAATATTTTTTTTCTCATTTAGAGGGTTTATATCTTTGGCTGATTCTTTTATTTTGTCTATATTACAATCATTAATTAAATATTGATTTTGAACATCCTGTTCTTTTTGATCATCAAAGTCATTATTCTTTATATTTACCATTTTTTTGATTATTTCATCTGTTTGTTTAACGGTTAATCGATTATTTATTATTTCTTCTAATATTTTTTTTTGCTCACCTATATTATTTAATCCTAATAATGATCTTGCGTGCCTTTCAGATATTTTGTTTTTTAATAATGCTTCTTGAATCGATTCATCTAAGTTTAATAATCGTAATTTATTAGAAATAGTAGATTGCTTTTTTCCCATCCTGACCGCTAATTGTTCTTGATTTAAATGCCCTTTGTCTAATAATTTTTTATAAGATTTTGCTTCTTCAAGGGCCGTTAAATCTTTTCTTTGTAAATTTTCGACAACTGCTACTTCCGCGCTTTCATTATCGTCAACGTCCATTATAATAGCGGGGACTTTATTTAAGCCTAATAAATTTGCTGCCTTATATCTTCTTTCGCCTGCTATAATTTCATATTTGTCTTGTATTTTTCTTAAAACGAGCGGTTGAATAAACCCATGATTTTTTATAGATTCTGCTAACTCTCTTATTTCTTTTTCATCAAAAATTAACCGGGGTTGAAATCTATTAGGTATAATATCTTCTATATATATATCAAGTACTTCTTTTTGAATTTTATTTTCCACGCTTATACCTCCTTATTATTCTTTATTTATATGATACTATTAATTTAATAATTTTACAATGTCTTTATTAAATATTATTTAAATTCTCGCCTAACTCTACTCCCTATTTGTGATATTATCTCATAATTTATTGTCCCACATAATTCAGCTATATCTTCTATCGTAATTATTTTATTATCAAAAAGATAAACGCTATCTTCTTCTTTTACGGCTTTTATAGCTGTAATATCAACCATTAAACTATCCATGCAAACATTACCTATTATAGGACATTTTTGTTTTTTGATAATAACAAAGCCTTTATTTGATAACATTCTGTTTATACCATCTGCATATCCTATAGGAATTATAGCTATTTTACTTTTTTTAGTAGTTATATAACTTTTGTTATAGCCAACATTAGTATTTTCTTTTACATTCTTAATATGATTTATCTTACTTTTTAAAATTAGGGCCGGTTTTAAATTTATTTTGTTTTTTAGACTTTTATTAGGATAATAACCATATAACATTAATCCCGGTCTAATCATATTTATATCTTCGTTGGTATATATTTGATTTATTATTGCTCCGCTGTTAGAACAATGAAAAAAACTTATTTCGCTTATTTGTTCTTTAATTTGTTTTACAGCTTTATTAAATTTTTGGAATTGAAAATTTGTATAATTTTCATCTGAATCACTACAAGAAAAATGGGTATACACCCCCGATAATTTTAAATTCTTATTTTTTTTAATATATTTAATATATTTTTCTAGATCAACTAAATTAATTCCATATCTTGTCATTCCTGTATCTATTTCTAAATGAAATTTTACTATATTTTGAGTTTTCGTGCTAATTTGATTCAATATTTTTAAAGACTTAAAAGAACTTATACTTGGAATAAGATTGTTTTTCATAATAATGTTGGTTTCTTCTTTTGTGATTGGATTTAATATTAATATTTCTCCTTGATACCCTACTTTTCTTAATTCAATCGCTTCATCTATTATAGCTACTCCTACAATACTGAATTTTTTAACAAAATTACTTAATATATTTAGTCCGCTCCCATAAGCTTTTGCTTTTATTATAGGCATAAGTATCTTATTTTTTCCAGCCTTTTTTTGAATTTGATTAATATTAAATTCTATATTTTTCAGATTGATTTCTAATATGTTTGGATTTGTTTTTAGCATATTTACACCTTCTATAATGGTTTATCTTTTATTTTTTTAAATGGTCTTGGAAATTCTTGGCTTGTATCTTTGTGTTTTTTTATTAATATTAAAGTTCTTTTGCTATTTTCAATTGGTAGCTCAAATTCGATAATTTTTTCAACGCTACTATTTAAAACATTAAGACTTCTCTTTACTTCTTTTATTTCTTCAACAGCATTACCTTTCATTGCTATAAAAAAACCGTCTATTTTAGTGATAGGAATACATAACTCATTAATAATATTTAATTTTGCTACAGCTCTTGTAGTTACTACATCATATTTATTTCTATTTTTTATAGAATGATCTTCTATTCGCTCGTGTTTTGTTTCTATTCCTGTTAAAAATAATTCTTTTATCAATATATTTAAAAACTGGATTCTTTTTTTAGAACTATCAACTAAAGTAACTTTAACATTAGAAAAAAAGATTTTAATAACAACGCCTGGAAAACCTGCTCCTGTTCCTACATCGCACAGATGAATATCATCTTTAAAGTTATATATTTTTATTAGTGTCAAACTGTCATAAAAATGCTTTAAATATACTTCCTCTTTTTTTATGATAGAGGTAAGGTTAATTTTTAAATTATATTCTTGCAGCAATTCACAATATTTACTTAGTTTTGCTAACTGATCTTTTTGAGGTTTAATTCCAATTTTTGTTAATTCTTCTATAAAAATAGATTCAATCATTATGGTACTCCTTTTTTAAATATATAGTTATTACAAAAATATCAACAGGATTAACTCCACTTATTCTCATTGCTTGTCCGATAGATGTAGGTCTTACTTTGTTTAATTTTTGGCGGGCTTCACTGGCTAAATTTTTTATTTTATTATAATCTATGTTGTTGGGTATTTTTTTAGTTTCATTTTTTAACATTTTTTCTACTTCTCTTATTGTTTTTTTTATATAACCTTCATACTTTATATTTATTTCAATTTGTTCTAATACTTCTTTTGAATATTCTTTATCAAAATAATGGGAAAATGAAAATATGTTATTTTCATTTCTTTTAAGAAGGTTATATAGGGTTTCATTTCCTTTTTCCTTTATTTTAATTGCTTTTAATATATTATTCAACTCGAAAATATTTTTTTCTTTTATTCTAAACTTTTGATAATCAGTTTCGGGTATTAATCCAACTTGATAACCATATTTTTTTAATCTTATATCGGCATTATCATGCCTCAAGAGTAAACGATATTCTGCTCTTGAAGTAAGTAAACGATATGGTTCATATGTCCCTTTGGTTACTAAATCATCTATTAAAACACCAATATAAGCTTCATTTCTTTTTAATATTAACGGTTCTTTACCTTCCATTTTTAAGGAAGCATTGATACCTGCTATTAAACCTTGAGCTGCCGCTTCTTCGTAACCACTAGTTCCATTTATCTGTCCAGCAGTCCATAAGTTTTCTATTAATTTAGTTTCAAGGGTTGGCCTAAGTTGAGTTGGTTGTATAGCGTCATATTCAATCGCATAAGCATATTTAATTATAACCGCTTTTTCAAGGCCTGATAAACTATGAACCATTTTTTCTTGAATTTCTATAGGCATACTAGTTGAAAAACCTTGTAAATATATTTCGTCAGAATATTTACTTTCAGGCTCTAAAAATAATTGATGTTTTTCTTTATCCCTAAACCTAACAATCTTATCTTCTATCGAAGGACAATATCTTGGGCCAACACCAGTTATATCATTTAACCCACCATACATGCTTGATTTATTTAAATTATCCAAAATAAGTTGGTGCGTTTTTTCATTTGTATAAAGAAGATAACAGGATTCTTGTTCATCTATTTGATAATAACTTTTATTAGTGAAGCTAAAAGTTAAGATTTCATTATCACCTTTTTCTGCTTTTGTTTTGGAATAATCAATGGAATCTTTTTTTAAGCGGGGTGGTGTGCCAGTTTTTAATCTTATTATTTCAAATCCATATTTTTTTAGATTTTCACTTAAATATAAGGATGGTTTTTCATTTGAAGGACCACTTCTTTGACGCTTCGAACCTATTAATATATCACTTTTTAAATATGTCCCTGTAGTTAATATTACATTTTTGGAAACTATTGAAGTTCCATCATTTAAAATAACTCCTAATACTTTTTGGTGTTTTATTATTAAATCTTCAACTATACTCTCTTTTATTTCTAAATTTGGTTGTTTCTCTAATGCTGCTAACATTTTTTTAGGATATTCAATTTTATCCACTTGAGCTCTTAATGATCTTACAGCAGGGCCTTTCACTCTGTTTAACATTTTTATTTGAAAATGGGTTTGATCTGCTATATTACCCATCAAACCACCAAGAGCGGCTATTTCCCTAACTACTATTCCTTTAGCACTTCCACCAATAGAAGGATTGCACGGTAAAGAAGACACGTTTTTAATATTGCCGGTTATTAATAAAGTTTTATGCCCTTTTTTAGAACAGGCAAAAGCCGCTTCTGTTCCGGCATGTCCACCACCTACAACAATAACATCATATATCATTTTTTCACGCCATTTCTTTTAATAGGTTTTTATCGGTAAAACTAATTGAATTAAAGTATCATTTTGAGGGGCTTTTATTATAATAGGTTTAATATCATTATTTATTAATAATAATATTTCTTTAGATTGAAGACTTTTTAAGGCTTCCATCATATATTTTGCATTAAAAGAGATTTTGATATTTTTAGTTTGAGAATGTTTTAATAACATTCTTTCTTCTACTTTTCCTACTTCTTGAGAATCTGAAGACATTATTATTTCTTGTTTTTCAACGATTAATTGAACAATATTTTTTTCACTCAATAAAGAAGTTCTATCAATCATATTATAAAATTCTGTAGCATCTAATAATAATTCTAATTCAAAATCGGAAGGTATTAAATTTGATACATTAGGATATGTACCATTTAACAACCTTGATTGAAAAAGGATGTCGTTAAATTTAAATAATACATTATTATTTAAAATGTGAATTTCTATTTCTTCTTCGATATCTTCTAAAATTTTGGTTAATTCTATTAAATTTTTTCCTGGAATAACAATATTTATTTTATCTTTGGTTTGACTATTTATTTTAACGGTTTTTTTAGCTAATCGATAAGAATCTGTTCCGGTAACCTCTAATAAATTATTTTCTAAGTTGAAATTTAATCCAGTTAATATTGGTCGTGATTCTTGATGAGATATAGCAAAAGAAGTTTGATTTATTATATTATTTAAAATGGTTTTATCTATTAAAACAGGATATTTCGTTAAATCAAAATTATATTGAGGATATTCTGAATTATCCATACCGTTCAAACTATATTCAGAAGTATTGGTTTTTATTAATACAATTGAACCATCAGTTTCAATTGTAATTATATCAGTAGGAATTTTTTTTATTATTTCTAATATATATTTACCAGGTAAAATAATATTTCCTAAATGGTTTATTACTAAAATGTTTTGTTTTGGAATAAAACTTTTAATGACGATATCATCATCACTACATATTAACATTAACCCTTTTTCGGTTAATTCAAATTTAATTCCCGATAATGAAGGAATCAAATTTTTATTAGATAAAGCTTTTCCTACATAATTTAATTTTTCTAATAGAATTTCTTTTCTTATTTTTAAATTCATAATATTTTCTCCTTTATTTTTCTTTTATTATTAATAGTGTTATTATTGTTAATAATCTTTCATATCCTTTTATAATAATAGAATACTTATTAACTTTGATTGTTATTATATTGTTATTAATTCAACTTTATTAACAATTTTTTTTAATTTCCTCAATTAAATTATCAATATGTTTTTTATTATTTTCGTGATGTTTTATTTCTTCACTTATTTTTTCATAAGCATGAATTATAGTGGCGTGATTTTTTCCACCAAATTCAATTCCTATTCTCACATATGATTCATCGGTTAAAATTCTAGCTAAATACATGGCAATTTGTCTTGGATATGCTATTTTTGAATTTCTTTTTTTTGATTTTAAATCATCTATTGTTATTTTATAATAATCAGCTACTTTTTTTTGAATTTTTTGAATATCATTTTTAATATTAATTGATTTATTTAAATAATCTTTCAATGCTTCAATTGCTACTTCTATATTAATTTCTTCCACATTAAACATAGTTGAATAGGCAAAAATTCTTGTTAACGCTCCTTCTAATTGTCGAACGTCAGATTCAAAATTATTGGCTATATATTCTAGTACATTATTATTAAAGGGCTTTCCATAATCCATATTTCCTATTTTTCTTTTCAAAATATCTAATCTTAAATTATAATCAGGGGGAAATATATTCACCTTCAAACCCCAATTAAATCTAGTTATAAGACGATCTTCTAATAATTTTAAATCATCCGGAGAACGATCTGAGGAAATAATTATTTGTTTATTTTCATCATAGAGGTTATTAAAGGTATGAAAAAATTCTTTTTGGGTGGCAGGAGCACCACATAAAAATTGAATATCATCTATAATTAGAACATCAATATCCCGATATTTTTTTTTAAAATAATCCATATAATCAAAATTAGTACCGGTATTATCTTTTTTGTTTAAGTTTAAAAAATCAGATATAAATTTTTCACTAGTTACATATAAAACTTTTTTATTTGTATTTTTAAGAGTATAATTACCAATTGCATGCATTAAATGGGTTTTACCTAGACCACTATTCCCATATATGAATAATGGATTATAGGCTTTCCCTGGGTTTTCAGCCACAGATACTGCGGCTGCGTGGGCAAAATAATTGCTTTCCCCTACAATAAAATTATCAAACATGTAAGTAGTGTTTAAATTAGCTTTTTCTGGGTGATTAAAGGGAACTCCCATTTCTTTTAGATTGTGGTTATCTACTTTTTTTTGAAGTTCTTCTTCAGTTTCTAATTGAATTTCAAAATTAGTGCCGGTTATATCATTTAAAGTTTCTCCAATTAAGTCTAAATAATTATCAGTTAAATGTTTTTTATGAACATACATAGGGACGGTAATTTTTATTTTTCCATTTTCCATTGAATATATCTTAGTATCCTTAAACCATGTATCAAAAGAAAGCGGAGCAATTTTATTTTTTATATTTAATAAAAAATTTGACCAAATAACATCATTATTCATATTTAGCCTCCTATTTAAAGTAAAAGATTGATGTATATCTATTTTAACCTAAAAACAGTAAAAAACAAAGATACAAAAGTAAAAAAACCGCCAAAAACACACTTATTAACACACTTATTAACAGTAAAAACTATAAAAACATAGATAAAAACACACTTATTAACAAATTTATAATTTCTATTTTAAATATTGTTAATAAAAATAACGAATATGTTAATAAGTAAAAATTTTCTTTAAGGTTAAACAAAAGTTATTAACAAATTACTTAAAATTAAAAGTTGAGTTCGTTGACAATTATAAATATAAATATTCTAGAAAAAAAAGCTATAAAATATTTGCACAATTAAAAATAACGTTGTATATTTGCATAGTAATTTTAAAACACATATATTA
>SKGN01000006.1 GCA_007117415.1 Bacilli bacterium
GATGATATAGATGATGATATAGATGATGATATAGATGGATTAGAAATTATAGACGACGACGATGATTCAGAAGAATAATAAGTTAAAGGAGATTTCAATATGATAGAAAAATTAGAAAAAATAAGAGAAAAATATAATTTTCTAAATAATGAACTATCTAATCCAGAAAATATCAACAATATAGAAAAAATAAAAATGATTTCAAAACAAAAAGCAGAATTAGAAGAAATTTACCAATTATATGAAAATTATTGTAATATAAAAAAAATAATTAAGGAAACCGAAGAGTTATTAAATGATAACGATTTAAGAGAAATGGCAATCGAAGATTTAAAAATTTTAAATGAAAAAGCTTTCGAATTAAAAGAAAAATTGGAAAAATTATTAATTCCTAGCGACGAAAATGATAAAAAAAATGTAATAATGGAAATTAGAGGAGCAGCTGGCGGGAGCGAAGCTAACATATTTGCCGGAGACTTATTTGAAATGTATCAAAAATATATTGTTAATATGGGTTGGACATACGAAATAATTAATTCCGTTTTTAATGAAGCCGGAGGTTTTTCCCAAATAGAGGTATTAATAAAAGGAAAGAATGTTTATTCAAAATTAAAATTTGAAAGTGGTTCACACCGGGTTCAACGGGTCCCTAAAACCGAATCACAAGGAAGGGTTCACACCTCAACCGCTACAGTGGTAGTAATGCCAGAACAGGAAAATATTGAAATAGAAATAAAAGAACAAGATATAAAAATTGATGTATATAGAAGTAGTGGGGCTGGTGGACAATCTGTTAATACAACAGATAGTGCTGTCAGAATAACTCACCTTCCAACTAATATTGTTGTAACTTGTCAAAATGAACGGAGCCAAATAAAAAATAAAGAAAAAGCTTTAAAAATTTTAAAAACCAAAATATATGATGAAACCACTCGTAAACATGAAGAAGAAAATGTTGAAGCGAGAAGAAAAAAGATAGGAACAGGAGATCGTTCAGAAAAAATAAGAACATATAATTATCCTCAAAACCGATTAACAGATCATCGGATCCATTATACTTCTATGAATTTAGATCGTATAATGGAAGGTAATCTCGCAGAAATAATAGAAGTTCTAATAATGGAAGATTTAAAATTAAAAATGGAAAATAATAATGAAATATAGAGATTTAATTTTTTGGGGAGAAAAAAAATTAAGCGCTAACAACATGGACAAAAAACAGTCTACCTTGTTAATAAAACACTTTTTAAAAGAAGAAAAAATAAATTTAATATGGGATAAAGATGTTTGTATATTAAATAAGAGAAAGTTTTTAAAGGCTATTAATAAAATAATTAATCATTATCCTCTTCAATATATAACTAAAAACGTAAATTTTTATGGCTATAATTTTGAAATTGAAAAAGGGGTTTTAATACCGAGATTTGAAACGGAAGAATTAGTTGAAAAAACTAAAGAGTATATTTTGAAATATTTTCCTGATCAAGTAGAAATATTAGACATCGGTACGGGGACAGGCGTTATTGGAATAACATTAAAAAAACAAATTCCTAATAGTAATGTAACTTTGATTGATATATCACAAAAAGCTTTAAAAAAGGCAGCCTCTAATGCTGAAAACCTTCAGGTCAAAGTTAATATAGTTAAAAGTGATATAATAAAAAACATTAAGGATAAAAAATTTGATATATTAATTAGCAATCCTCCTTACTTAAGAAAAAAAGAAAAAATAATGAAAGTTGTCAAAAAAAACGAACCTAAAAGAGCGCTATATGGCGGAAAAGACGGGTTAAAATATTATCGAAAAATATTAGAAGGCGCTTCTAAAATAATGAATGAAAAATTTTTAATAGCGTTTGAAATAGGAGACTCCCAAAAAGAAGAGATTTTAAAAATAGCCAACCAAAATATTAGCGATATTAATTTCGAAGTGAAAAGAGACTTGCAAGGAAGAGAGAGAATGTTGTTTATTTTTAAAAACTTAATGATTAAAAAATAAAAATTCGTCCAATATAGAATAGAGAGGACGAATTTTTTATGAAAAAAATAATGTTAGTGATGTTAATAATTTTTTTATTTTCAATGAATAATATATTATCAAAAGAAAGGAAATTACCAGAAGAAGCCATTAGATTAAGGGTTATAGCTAATAGTAACTCATTATATGATCAAGAAATCAAAATGAAAGTAAAAGAAGAAGTCCAAAATGATATGTATAATTTATTAAACGATATAGAGGATATTGAAGAAGCAAGAACCATTATTACTAATAATATTTGGTTTTTAGATAATAACCTAAAAAAATTTTTAGAAAACGAAAAATATTATTTAGGACATTCTATTGAATTAGGTGACTTTTATTTTCAGGCCAGACGACATATGGGAATAACTTATGAAGAAGGATATTATGAATCTGTATTAGTAAAATTAGGCCAAGGTAAAGGAGATAATTGGTGGTGTGTTTTATTTCCGCCGCTATGTTTATTAGAAGCTCATGAGTCATCTGAAATCGAATATAAATTTTTCCTAAAAGAAATTATTCAAAAATATTTCAAATAATATGCTAGTTTTAAATCCTAATTAATATAATTGATTAGGGTGCTTTTTTATGGAAATTGTTATTATTGTGATAATAGGTATTAGTTTGAGCATGGATGCCTTTTCTCTTTCTATCTGTTGCGGAACCGGTAAAATAAAAACAAACTTTATATATTTGCTTTCTTTTACTGTAGGTTTATATCACTTTTTTATGCCTTTAATGGGCATGTTTTTAGGACATTTAATTCATAATTTAATTTATCTAAGTATGGAATATATAGTGTTTATTATTTTTTTTATATTAGGTATAAATATGATTGTTAACTCTTTTAAAAAAATAAAACCAGTGATTTTAAATAATGTTTATAGTATATTATTGTTTAGCTTTGCAGTAAGTATCGATAGTTTCTCAGCGGGAATAGGAATTAAATTTGTTAGTACTAATTATTTGTTATGCTGCATAATCTTTTCTATATGTAGTTCTTTTTTTACTTTTATTGGTTTTAAAATAGGAATGAACTTAAGTGAAAAATTTAAGTATAGCGCATCATTACTGGGAGGTATAGCGTTAATTTCTTTTGCATTCTTTTATGTTTTAAAATAATAAAAAAATGTAAACAAACGTTAATATTAATGCAATAAATTTGACTTTAACTATAAAAAATAATAATATATAATCAAGGTGGTATAATGTTAGTAAATGCAAAACAAATTTTAGAAGAAGCAAAAAGGTTATCTTATGCCGTTCCCCAATTCAATATTAATAATTTGGAATGGACAAGGTATATTTTAGAAGAATCCCAATCTTTAAAATCACCCGTAATTCTTGGGGTAAGCGAAGGAGCTGCAAAATATTTTGGGGGTTTTAGAACTGTCTATAATGTTGTTTCTAGTTTAATCGATGATTTAAATATAACGATACCAGTTGTCTTACACTTAGATCATGGAAGCAGTGTTGAATTTTGCCAAAAAGCAATAGAAGAAGGATTTACTTCAGTGATGATTGATGCTTCTCAATACGATATTGATAAAAACATATTAATAACTAATCAAGTTATTGAATATGCTAAATCCAAAAATGTATCTGTTGAAGCGGAAGTTGGTCATATAGGAGGAACAGAAGATAATGTTAAAGGAAATGTTCTTCACGCTACAGTTGAGGATTGTGAAAAGATTGTGGAAGAAACAAATCTTGATTTTCTTGCTCCGGCTTTAGGAAGCGTACACGGTTTATATAAAGGTAAACCAAATTTAAATTTTTCAAGGATGCTTGAAATTAAAGAAAAGACCAAGGTACCACTTGTATTACATGGCGGAACAGGAATTGATGATAAAAACATTATTCAAGCGATTAAACATGGAATATGTAAAATTAATATTAACACTGATTTACAAATAGAGTGGTCCAAAAAAGTAAGAAAATTTTTAATAAAAAACAAAAAAATATATGATCCTCGTAAAATTATATCATCTGGTGAAGAAGCTATAAAAAACAAAGTAAGAGAGAAAATAATATTATTTGGAAGTGTTAACAAAATCTAAAAAAGAAGAACTTTTATCTCTTTTAATAATAATATATATATAGCAATGGTCTATATGGAGGTATTTTATGCGTAAGTTAATAATTGAGGGAGGCCATTTACTTAAAGGAAGTATAAGAATAAGTGGTGCCAAAAATAGTGCGGTGGCGTTAATTCCTGCTTCTGTGCTTTGTGACGAAAAAGTAACAATAGCAAATGTTCCGGATATAACTGATCGTACAGCGTTAAGTGAGATTTTAGAATATCTTGGAGCAAAAGTAGATGTTAAAGAAAACAATATTGAAATTGATTCTTCTCAATTAATAAATAAAGAAATCCCTGAAAATATATCTAAAAAATTAAGAGCGTCATATTATTTTATGGGAGCTCTTTTAGGAAAATATAAAAAGGTGGAAATGTATTTTCCTGGAGGGTGTTCTATTGGAACAAGACCAATTAATTTCACTTTAAATGGCTTTAAAGCCTTAGGAGCAAAAGTAAAAGAAAAAAATAATAAGTATATAATAGAAGCTAAAAAATTAAAGGGAAGTAATATATATTTAGATTTTCCTAGTGTTGGCGCAACAATAAATATTATATTAGCGGCGGTTAGAGCAGAGGGAGAAACAATTATTGAAAATGCTGCCAGAGAACCAGAAATAGTAAATGTTGCCACTTTTTTAAATAATATGGGAGCAAAAATAATAGGGGCCGGAACAAGTGAAATTAAAATAAAAGGAGTTTCTAAGTTAGGTAGTTGTTTTCATGAAGTTATTCCAGATCGCATTGAAGCTGGAACCTATATAATAGCAGCGGCTATTGCCGGTAAAAAGGTAAAAATTGAAAACATTATACCTGAACATTTAGAGTCTTTGATTTTAAAATTAAAAGAGATAGGTGTTAAAATAGAAATAGGTGCTGATTACTGTGTAATAAGCAAACCTAACAAATATAAAAAAACAAATATTAAAACTCAAGGTTATCCAGGTTTCCCTACTGATTTACAACAACCAATAACGTCCTTGTTAACACAATGCTATGGAATAAATATTGTAGAAGAAACAATATATGAAAATAGATTTAAAAATATAGAGTTTTTAAATAAAATGGGCGCAAACATAGAAATACAAGGACAAAAAATCTTAATAAAAGGACCATCAAAGTTAAAAGGGGAGTCGGTTTTTGCCACCGATTTAAGAGCTGGAGCAAGCCTTATTCTAGCCGGATTGATGGCAGAAGGAACCACTACTATTGAAAATATAGAACACATATTAAGAGGCTACGAGAATATAGTTGAAAAATTGAGCGATTTAGGTGCTAAAATTAAGATAGAATAAATATAATTTAACAGAGAATATCTCTGTTTTTTAGTGGGGTGAAACAATGAGATTGAAAAAATTAATAATTATAGCGTTAATTATAATTTTACCTATTATAATTTATAATACTAATATAGATAAAAAAATATATTATTTATCTTTGGGCGATTCATTAGCGCTTGGACAAAATCCATATAATAAAATAGATTATGGATTTAGCGATTATGTTAGTATATATTTGGAGGAAAGGAAATTGTTAGAATTTTATAGCAAAAAATATGCGGATAGCGATTATAGAACAACGGATTTATTAAGAGATATTGAAAAAAACAAAAAAATTAAGGATAATGGAAAGTATATAACTTTAAAAAACGCTTTAGCTAATGCCGATATTGTAACTTTATCAATAGGGTTTAATGATTTAATTTATAAAATAAATATAAATAATTTAAATATTGATGAAATTGATTCGGATGAATTAAAATTATATGTAGAAGAGGTAAAAAATGATATTGAAATGTTGATTGAAAAAATAAAATTGTATTGTAAAGAAGATATTATCTTAATAGGTTATTATAATCCTTTTTGGCATATAGATGAAAACTATGCTCTCAAAATAGAAGATATATTCATATATTCGAATTCCGAATTAAAAAAATTAGCCATTAAGTATGATTTGTATTATGTGGATGTATATAATATGTTTAAGGAAAATCAATCTTTTTTCCCTAATCCTAAAGATTTTCATCCTTCAAATGCCGGTTATAGGTCACTAGCTCAACAAATTATTAGCATAATAAACAAAAACATTATAAATTAACTTGTAAATTTTTATTTCAATTGATATAATATAGTAGATTTAAATTACTATGACTTTTTGTCATGGCGGAAGGAGAATAAAAAATGAAAAAAAATGATTTATACAAAGACTCAGTTATAATTTGTTCATGTGGAGAAAAAATTAACACTAAATCTACAAATAGCGAAATAAATGTAGAAGTTTGTTCTTCTTGCCATCCTTATTATACCGGAAAGCAAACAAGAAATTCTAAAGATGGTCGAGTCGAAAAATTTAACAAGAAATATGGCTTTGAATCTAAAAAAAGCGAATAAATATAACTATATATAAATATAAAAACAGAAATTAAGTAATTTCTGTTTTTATATAATTTAAGTAAAATATGTCTTTAATGATTTTGTAATTTTAAATATAGAAGAAAAATTAATGTAAAAAAGATTGTTTCTTGTTATAATAAAAATAGGAGGGAAATATGAAAATAGGAATAGCATCAGACCACAGAGGTTATGAATTAAAACAAAAAGTAGCAAAATATTTAATTGAAAAGGGATATAATATAATTGATTATGGAAGCGATTCGTCAACTGTATCTGATTATCCTGATTATGGATTTTTATTAGGCGAAAAAATAGTTAATCAAAATGTTGATTATGGTATTGCTTTTTGTGGAACAGGAATAGGTATATCGATTGCCTGTAATAAAGTAAAAGGAGTAAGATGCGCTAAAGTTGATAGTGAGATGGAAGCAAAATTAGCAGTTTTACATAATAATGCCAACGCTATAGCGTTGAATTCTACAAAGGATTATTTAGAAGTGAAAAAAATAATTGATATTTTTTTGCAAACAACATTTTCCAATGAAGAGAGACATTTACAAAGAATAAATAAAATAAGTGATTATGAGTTGGAGAAAAAAGAATGAATATTATGTTGTTGATTTATATTACAGTTATTCCCTTTGTCCTATGGGTAGTAGAAAGTATGAGAATCGAAAGCATATTTAAAAAAAACAGAACTAAACAAATTATTGTGTTTTATGTCATGCTAACATTAGGAATATCGTATTTAGTAGCAAACTTTTTATATGATTTTTATGAGGTTTCACGCATATTATATTAAAGAGGGCATGCATATGAAATATTTTATTTATATTATAGTTACATTTATTTTTATTCCTTTTTTTATTGCCACTTTTTTTATTCATGATACTCAACCTAACGAGGAGAGTATCATTTTAGAAAGTAATCGTCAAATAAGGGTGAAGCGAGAGGAAAAAAACGTGATAGAAACTATTAATCTAGAGGATTATATCGTGGGAGTAATTGCTGGTGAAATGCCAATTCATTTCGAAATGGAAGCATTAAAGGCCCAGGCGGTAGCAGCGCGTAGTTATGCTTTGAAAAGAATGGAGTATAATAGCGATAAAAATCATGATATAGTTGATACCGTTTTAAATCAAGTTTACTTAGATGATGAGCATTTAAAAAAAAGTTGGGAAAATTCATATGAAGAAAACATGTTAAAAGTAAGAACAGCGGTTTTATCAACAAAAGGAGAATATATAGAGTATAATGGAAAAATCGCAGATGCTTTATATTTTTCTACTAGCAATGGCTTTACTGAAAATAGTGAAGAAATATTTGGTTTTGAAGTTCCTTACCTTAGGAGTGTAGAATCAATTTGGGACGCAGAAGTTTCTCCGGTTTTTAATGAAACTAAAAAGTATAATATAAAAGATTTTTACGAGAAGCTTGAGTTAAAATATAAAGAAAATATAACTATAAATATTATAAAAAAAAGTAGTACTGGACGTATTTTAAATTTAAAAATCAATAATATTGAAATGACTGGTTCAAAACTTGCTTCTAAATTAAAATTAAGATCTAATGATTTTGAAATAAATCAGAACGAAAAAGAAATAATAATAAAAACAAAAGGCTTTGGCCACGGAGTAGGAATGAGTCAATATGGCGCCCAAGGAATGGCAAAACAAGGATATAAATATGATGAAATATTAAAACATTATTATAAGGAAACAAAAATTTCAAAAATATAAAAAAATGGCTTTGCCATTTTTTTTCAAATAATAAGTATATTATTTGAAAAAATGTTCAAACTTTTAATGAGGTGAAAATATGTATAAAAGAAAATTAAAGCCATTTGTTCTTCCTTCTGTTTATATAATCATTGTTGCATTTTTTATTACTAGCATTTTGTTATTGGGTAATGCTATCAAACCAGATCTTAGTAAAGATGTGACGGATGACTATGATTATGTAAAAAAAGATATTATAGAAAAAAATATACCTGTAGTCGGCAGCGAAAAACTAATAATAAGACCATATAATGATTCGGAGGTCAAAATATTAAGATATTTTTATAATTATCAGGCTGAAGCTCAAAATCAAGAAAAGGCATTGATATATTATGAAAATACTTATATTCAAAATTCAGGGGTAGATTATGGCGGCGTTGATATTTTTAATGTTGTGGCAATATTAGACGGGACAATAATAAACGTAAATGAAGATAATCTACTAGGTAAAGTGATTGAAATCCGTCATACTAATGACTTTATCAGCGTTTATCAGTGTTTATCAGAGATAGAAGTGAAAAAGGCAGATACAGTTGTACAAGGTCAAATAATTGGTAAAAGTGGAACTTGTAATATATCTCTTGATTTAAAAAATCATCTTCATTTTGAAATTTTATTTAAAGGCAAGGTTGTTGATCCGGAGACTTTTTATGATAAATCAATTAAAGACTTATAATTGAGGGAATTGTCCCCTTTTTTTATGAATAAAAAAACTTATTATATATATAATTTTAATAAAGGGGTGAAACATTGAGAGAAGAAATTATAAAGAGAGTCTTAGATGAAGCCTTTCATATTCTGACAACCGAAGATACAATTAGAAATATAGCCAAGGAATATGATGTAAGCAAAAGTACCGTTCACAAAGATTTAAGTGAAAGATTGTTATTAATTGATAAATCATTATATCCAGAAGTTGAGAAAATTCTACAAGATCACATAAAAGTAAGACATATTAGAGGCGGTGAATCTACTAGAAAAAAATATTTAAGTTTGAAAAGTTATTAACAGATATTAAAGAAAACAGAAAACAAAATAGTTATAACAGGAACAGAAAGGAATTAATATGTTTAGCAAGGATATCGGAATAGATCTAGGAACGGCCAATATACTTATATATGTAAAAGGACAAGGTGTCGTTTTAAATGAGCCAAGTGTTGTAGCAATTGATTCAGAGAGCAAAAAACCTTTAGCGGTAGGTATAGAAGCTCACGAAATGTTAGGAAGAACGCCAGGAAAGGTAAAAGCAATAAAACCTATGAAAGATGGGGTTATAGCCGATTTTGAAAACACAGAAATAATGTTAAATTATTTTATTAAGAAAATAAATGGTAAGAATGTTTTTTCTAAACCAAGAATTTTGATTTGTTGTCCATCTGATATAACTCAAGTAGAAAAAAACGCTATTAGAGAAGCCGCGGAGAGGACAGGCGCTAGAAAGGTTTTTATTGAAGAAGAACCAAAAGTGGCAGCTATAGGAGCAGGGCTAGATATATCAAAACCGAGCGGTAACATGGTGATAGATATAGGAGGAGGAACGACTGATATAGCAATTCTATCGTTAGGAGGAATTGTTAATAGTAGTTCAATTAAAATAGCTGGTAACACTTTTGACAATGATATTTCAAAATATATAAAAGAAAAACATAAATTATTAATAGGAGAAAGAACGGCCGAAGAAATAAAAATCAATATAGGCACTGTATATAACGGAAATAAAAAAGAAAAAATTGAGGTTAGAGGTAGAGATTTAGTATCAGGGCTACCTCATAGTGTGGTAATCTCAGCCGAGGAAGTACAAGAAGCATTAAAAGATACAGTCTACGAAATCATTAAACAAGTTAAAACGGTTTTAGAACAAACTCCTCCAGAATTAGCAGCCGATATTATTAACAAAGGTATTGTTATTACAGGAGGGGGCGCTTTAATAGATGGGTTAGATAAATTGCTATCAAAAGAATTAAAAGTTTCTGTATTTATTGCGGAGAGTCCACTAACTTGCGTAGCAGAGGGCACAGGAATATTGCTAAATAATCTTCATTTAATAGATAGATAAATAAAAACATTAAGGTGTTAGTACAACTTAATGTTTTATGTTGAATAAACAAATAAAATTGTATATAATTAAAGAAGTGGTGATAATAATGGAGTATAATATAAAAACAGTTATATTAATGGTTTCAATAACATTTCTTTTTACAGCTGCAATTGTTCCTTTAGTTAAAAGAATAGCTTTTCATGTTGGTGCTATTGATAAACCAAATAACCGTAAAGTTCATAAAAAATATATGCCTAGTTTAGGAGGACTAGCTATTTTTTTCGGTTTTATAATAGGGTATATGTTTTTTGCTAAACCAACAATAGAGATGAACGCCATATTGATGGGAAGTTTCATTATCGTATTAATTGGTATATTTGATGATATTAAACCCATTCAAGCACGGTATAAATTTATTTGCCAATTAATTGCTGCATCAGTAATTGTTTTTTACGGCGGCATATTGTTAGATGAGATAAATGCTTTTGGTTTACATTTATCTTTTAGTATATTAGCCTATCCAATTACATTATTATTTATAGTTGGTATGATAAATTCAATTAATTTAATTGATGGATTAGATGGATTAGCTGCTGGAATAAGTTCTATTTTCTTTTTAACCATAGGGATTATTGCCTTCATGTTAAATACACTAGGTGGACTTGATATTGTTTTAGCTTTTATTATGTTAG
Source organism: Bacilli bacterium (assembly GCA_007117415.1). Taxonomy (GTDB): domain Bacteria; phylum Bacillota_I; class Bacilli_A; order RF39; family UBA660; genus SKGN01. The sequence continues at coordinate 11,002 of SKGN01000006.1, forward strand.
GTTCAACGCTAGGGTTTTTAGTGCATAATTTTTATCCAGCTAAAATTTTTATGGGTGATACAGGTTCTACTTTTTTAGGTTTTATAATTTCCGTAATCGCGTTAATTGGATTAAGAAAAGTTACTTTAACGTCTTTTTTAATCCCACTACTTATATTAGCTGTCCCCATTTTAGATACTTTTTTTGCTATTTTAAGAAGAATATTAAATAAAAAATCTATTTCTAAATCAGATAAACAACATCTTCATCATCAATTATTAAAAATGAATTTCAGTCATAGAGCAACTGTTTTAATAATTTATTATATAAACATTTTATTTGCTTTTGCTTCTATTATCTACTTTTTAAAAGACTCGAAAATAGGAATATATATATATATAACATTATTAGTAATTGTTTTGTGGTTTGTAATAAGTACGAATATTATTATTAATAGGAATAAAAAGAAAAAAAAATTATTTAAAAAGAAATAATTTTTTTTATAATGTTATTTGGCAATATTTTCATATTTAATAGTTTGTGATATAATATGAACAATATGCAAACTAAGGAGTGGAGGTATAAAATGTTTAATTTTGTTATTTGTGATGATGAGGTTTTAATTAGAAAAAAAGTACTTAATATAATTTCAAAATTAATGATGCCTATCGAATCAGAGTATAAAACATATGAATTTGAAAGTTATAATAAAGAATTTGATGTTTTTATTGATAAAAAAATAGGAAAAAAAATTTATATTCTTGATGTTGAAATGAACAAGAAATCGGGTCTTGATGTTGCTAGAAAAATAAGAGAAAAAGACTGGCAATCAATTATAATAATATTAACGGCTCATTATGAATTGTCATATGAAGCTTTTAAAGGGAGACTGATGTTATTAGATTATATATGCAAATTTGATGATTACGAGACAAAACTACTTGAGGTTATAACTTTGGCTATTAAAATATTAAGTTCTAATGAAACATTTAATTTTGTTTATAATAGAATAACTTATAAAGTTCCTTTTGAAGATATTCTTTATATTAAAAAAGACGAGACAGCAAGAAAATTATTGGTAAAAACCTTTTATAAAGATTATACATGTATGATAACCTTGAGCGAATGTGAGCAAAAGTTAGGTTTAAATTTTTTAAGAACACATAGGGCATGTATTATAAATTATAATAACATTAAAAAGATAGATTTTAAAAACAACATTATTTTATTTAAGAACAATGAAAAAACAAATTTACTTTCCAAAAATTATAAAAAAGAAGTGCGAAAAATATGCAGTTAGTAAATTTATTTTTTTCAGCCTTAATATTAACTTTATTCCATACATATTTGGCAAGTAAAATAATCAAGCAGAAACTAAGTTATAATAACAGTAAAAATATTATTTTAATTTTAATTTTAAATATAATAAACGTTTTAATTTTTCTTAATTTCACAAATTTCTTAAAAGTAATTTTAAATTTTATACTTGTTGCAATTTTTTATAAATTTGTTTTTAA
>SKGN01000060.1 GCA_007117415.1 Bacilli bacterium
AAGGAAATAGTAACTTTATTAGGGTATATTGGTGATAATATAAAAGGCGGAGAAAGTAAAGTGTTAGTTACTTCAATAGAACAAGATTTAAGAGATGCTGTCGATATAGAATTTGTTTTAAAATAACTAACTGAAAACAGAATTAACTGTTTTCGGTTTTTTTTAATTGTAAACGGTTATCATTTATTTAATATAATAATACGTAGCGGAAATTTTCCCTAGTATTAAGATATTGTTAAAAAAGTAAATTTATAGTATAATTGCCTTTATAAAGAGGTGACCAAATTATTATGATGAAAAAGTATAAATGGTTTTTAATATTACCTGTTGTGTTAATCTTTATCTTCATTACGTTATATTGTTTTAAAACTTTTATATATTATAATGATAAAACGGTATATGGTGATAGGCTTTCTGGTATTGAAGAAGTTATTATTCAGGAAGATTTTAAAAATGATATTATTAATTCGTTAAAAATATATGATGAAGTTGCTGAGGCAAGTTTAAATGTTAGAGGAAAAATTATCAACATTCTAATCAAGTTGAATGACAAGATAACTTCTATAAAAGGGAAAAACATCCTTAATGATATATTAATAAAATTTGATGATGCTCAAAAAGACTTTTATGATATCCAATTTTTTATTGTTTGGGATTTAGAATCAACTGATAATCAATCCATTATTGGTTATAAAAACCGTAATAGTGATATCATCATTTGGGACGGAAATTAGTAAGGTGGTAAAAAATGAAAATTAGAAACAGTTTAAAGATTATAACATTAATTATATTTATATCTATACTTGTAACTATAAGTGCTATAACATATAGAGTTTTTAATCCTCTTGAAAATAATGAAAGCCTTAACCTTAGTTTATTTGAAAAAAGATGGATTGAAGAAAATAAAAACACTATGATTGATATAGCTATTTTAAATAATTTACCTGTTTTTGGTGATTCTGGAAAAGGAATTTTCTTTTCATTCTTAGAAGAATTGAAAAAGGAAACCGCGTTAGATTTTAATAAAGTATCTTATAATATCAACACTGAATTACCAGCTAGAAATTATAGATTTAGATTAATAAGATCTAATGAATCAATTGCTGAAAATAATTTAACCTTTTATGAAGATAATTATGTTGTTCTAAGTAAAAAAAACAGTAGGTTAAATAACATAAATAATTTAGATAACGAAACAATAGGAATACTAGTAAATGATGCGGCGGTTGTAACTGAGTATTTAATGAATAATAGCATTTCTTATGTACCGGCTGAAAATATAAATATTTTGTTCGAGCTTTTTAATTCTGATGAAATTAATTACGCTATTATTCCTTTTAATATGCATTTAAATCAAATAATAGAAAAAGAATATAATGTAGCGTATAGATTTAATGATTTATTTATAAGATATGTATTGATGCTTGATAGCCAAGAAGAAAGATTAAATTCAATTATTGAAAAATATTATGCAGTATGGATGAATAATTTTTTTGATTCTGTTTATACTGATGAAAAATTAAGATTATATTATCAAATAAAAGGGGTAAATCAGGAAGCAAGAGCGTTATTTACGGGAAAGGTTTATACTTATGGTTTCATTGATAACATCCCTTATGAAATTGCTATTAACAATACATTTGGTGGAATCAACAAAAAACTTTTAAATTCTTTTGCTGAATTTGCTAAAATAGAATTATCATATAAAAAATATAAATCGCTATCAGGTTTAAATAGCGCTATAAATAATGGAGATGTAGATATTGCTTTTAATTATTATGATATCCAAAATTTAAAATCTGATATTTTAGCCACAACGGCTCCGATATGTAGTAATTATGTTGTTATCGTGCATAATACAAATGATGTCGGCATTGATTCAATTAGGGGCTTAAATAATAAAACGGTATATACACTTTCTGATTTAAAACTAACCAGTTATTTAAATGAAAATACAACAGCGAACATAAAAGAATATGAACAATTAGATAAAATTCCGATAAACAGTCAAGCTTTAATGGTTTTGGATTATAATACATATAACTTTTATAAAAATAATATATTAAAAGATTATATGATAATATACCAAAATAAAATTGACAGTGATTATAATTTTATAATATATAATAACCAAGAAAATCAATTATTTTATAATGTTTTTCAATTTTATCTGAACAATATAAATTATAATTATTATCGTAATTTAGGTTTGAACAACTTATCTTTAGGTCTAAATATTATTAATTTATCATTTTTATGGTTATATGTAATATTAATTCCGGTTTTATTAGTAGTTATTTTAATCGTTCTTAGTAAAAGAAAGAAAATAATCAAATTAAAAAAACACTCCGCAAGTAAATATATAGACCCATTAACTTCGCTAAAAAACAGATATTATTTAAATACGCATATTGAAAAATGGGAAGAAAACAAAATATATCCTCAAGCAGTTATTATGATTGATTTAAATAATTTGAAAGAAATTAATGATAGTCATGGACATGATGAAGGGGATAAGGTTATTAAGGCAGCTGCCAATGTATTAATTAATACTCAAATAGAAAAAACAGATATTATTAGAACAGATGGAAATGAGTTTATGATTTATATGGTGGGTTATGATGAGGCTCAAGTTGTTAATTATATTAGAAAATTAAATCGCGCATTTAAGGATTTGCCTTATGAAGAAGGAGCGGCTATAGGTTATAGTATGATTATAGATGAAATAAAATTAATTGATGATGCAATTAATGAGGCTGTTTTGGATATGATAACAAATAAAGAAAATAAAAAGAGTAATGAAAATTAATTATTCAACAACACTTAGGCAGGCGATATTATGATAATAATAGAAACAAAAAGATTATTGAAAAAAATAAAAAAAGTTACTAATATGCCCATTATGAAAGTTCTACCAGGACAATTAGCGTTTTATTTTGTGTTGTCCATAATACCGATTATTGCGTTAGTAGGTTTATTAGGAACCGTTTTTTCACTATCAATTGATAATTTTATTAATTTTATAGAAGCTTCTTTTCCGGCTGCAACTAGCAATTTAATAATCCCTATTATTGAAGGTAAAGGATTTGATTTTAGTGTTCTTATTTTTATGATATCAGCCTTTATTTTAGCTTCTAATGGGACATACACTATTATTATTATTTCTAACATGCTTTATGATTTAAAAGGAAGCGGTTATTTAAAAACTAGAATAAAAGCTATTTTATTAACAATGATGATTGTAATTTTATTAGGCTTTATAATAATAGTGCCTGCATTTGGTAATATGATTATAACAACAATAAATAATATGGATTTTTTAAAACCTATTTCAACTGAAATAATTATTTTATACCGAATATTAGAAATACCATTGTCTTTTCTCTTTATTTATTTTAATATTAAAGTAATTTATACAATCGCTCCAGAAAAACAGATTAAAAGTAGCGAATCAACATATGGAGCATTATTTACAACTATCAGCTGGATAATTGCGACTAAAATTTATTCATATTATGTATCTGTTTTTGTTAGATATGATATATTTTATGGTAGCATTGCTAATTTAATAACCTTGCTTATTTGGATATATTTATTATCTTATATATTTGTAATAGGTTTAGCGTTTAATGCCACAAGTACTGATTAAAAATATTTATTTTGTTAATAATAATAATAATGAATACATAAATAGGTACCGTGATTGTATTCATTGTCATAGGCTACAATCAGAGATGATATAAAATCTCCTTTTGATTGGTCTATTTTAGATAAAGTGGTTGTGAAAACCACTTTTTTTTGTTTTAAAAAATAAATGTAAATAAACAGACATCTCAAAATATATCATATTTTTAAATTGAAATACTGGACCAAAAATGGTATACTGTATTTATTATAATTATAATAAATGGAGGAATAGATGAAAAAAATAAAAAAAGTGGTACTAGAAAAACTACAAAAAATAATAGATTTTAATTATAATAGTTTTTTTAGTCGTAATATTTTATTTATTACCACAGCATTAACGCTATTATTTAATTCTAGTATGCTTAGATATTTTACCGTCAAAAATTATTTTGAAATAAAGCCTATTGTGGCAGATATAGCTATTATTCTATTTTTGTCCTCGTTTGCCTATTTATTTAAACCTAAAAAACAAATTACTTATTTTATGACTATTTCAATAATACTAACAATTATTTGTTTTGTTAACAGTGTTTATTATACCTTTTATGATTCCTTTGCATCCGTATCTTTATTAGTTACATCTTTACAAGCTAAAGATGTAGGGGACGCTATATTGAAAAACATATTACAAGTTAAAGACTTTGTTTTTTTACTTCAACCAGCAATTATTTATTTTGTTTATAAAAATTTGAAAAAAAATATGTATTATATAGTTGAAAAAGTAGACTATGGCAAGAAAAAAGCAATAAAAACGTTAATTGTTTCTTTTGTTATTTTCATATTGTTTTTCTCTTCGTTAACCGGTGTTGAATTAAGTCGTTTAAATAATCAATGGAATCGTGAGTTTCTAGTTATGAAAATAGGCGTCTATACCTATCAATTGAATGATATAATTAGGAGTTTAGAACCTAGAATACATAGTTTTTTTGGTTATGATGAAGTGGCTAAAAAAATTACGGAATATTATAATACAAGAGAATTCAATTTAAAGAAAAATAAATATACTAACATTTTTAAAGGAAAAAACATTATAACTATTCATGCTGAAAGTATTCAATCTTTTACGATGGATTTAAAATTTCATGACCAAGAATTAACGCCTAATTTAAATCGTATTGCAAGCGAGGGAATGAATTTTACTAATTTTTATGCTCAGGTAGGAGTTGGAACTAGTAGTGATAGTGAATTCACTTTAAATACATCTCTTTTGCCAGTAAGTACTGGTACTGTTTTTGTTAGTTATTGGGATAGGGAATTTGTCACTATTCCTAAATTATTAAAAGACCACAATTATTATTCGTTTAGTATGCATGGCAATACTGGTGCCTTTTGGAATAGAATTACTATGCATAGAGAAATGGGTTATGATCGTTTTTATCACAAAGCTGATTTTGTTATTGATGAAGAAATCGGGTTAGGATTATCAGATAAATCTTTTTTTAGACAGGCTGTTCCAATCATAAAAGAAATAGATGAAAAACACGAAAATTTTTATGGGACAATGATAACGTTAACCAACCATACACCGTTTGACGAAATTGAAGCATATGGTAATTTTCCTGTAGATATGGAAATAGAGATAATTAATGATGAAGGAAGAAAAGAGATAGTAACGGTTCCTTATATGGAAGAAACTAGATTAGGAAACTATTTAAAAGCAGTACATTATGCAGATGCTGCCATTGGTCAATTTATTAGTGAGATGGATGAGGCGGGGCTTCTTGATAATACGGTTATAGTTATTTATGGAGATCATGATGCAAGACTACCTAGAAGAGATTATGTAAGACTATATAACTATGATCCGTATACTGATAGCGTTTTATCTTCAGAACATGAAGATTATATCCCGGTGGATTATTACACTTATGAAATTAATAGAAAGGTTCCATTTATAATATGGACTAAAGACGGAAGTATTAGAGGTACGGCAAATGAGGTAATGGGGATGTATGATGTGTTACCTACCCTAGGAAATATGTTTGGTTTTTATAGTCCATATCAACTAGGGAACGATATTTTTTCTGTTAAAGATAATGTTGTTGTTTTTCCAAATGGTAATTGGTTAACCAATAAGATATATTATAACAATCAAAAAGAAGAGTATTTGTTATTAAAAGAAGATGTTATAAGTCAAGAATATTTAGATCGATACATAAAACATGCTCAAGATTTATTGGAAATATCTAATAATATAGTCATTTTTGATTATATAAAAAGACAAAAAGAAACAGAGTTGCTAATGCAAGAATATGAAAGGAGATAATGTAGTGTCTAAAAAAATATTAAGATATGTGTTAATGCCCCTAGTTATTGTTATAGCGATATTTTTAATATATTTGACTATTTATCATTTTATTATTAATAAGGAATCGGTATTAGAGAAAGATACTTTGGTTGCGGAGATTGAAGGGTATAATTATGAATTATCACTAGAACAAAGTGAATTATTCTATGAATTATTTTATGAATTAAATGAAGTTCTATCAAGGGAAGAGGTAGATTATAATGAATATGCGATTTTGGTTGCTAAATTATTTATAGCGGACTTTTATAATTTAAATAATAAAGTAACTAAAAATAACGTTGGTGGAGTTCAATTTATATATACTGACGCCAGGGATAATTTTATTGTAAAAGCTAAGGATACTATTTACAAATATGTTGAAAGTAATATATATGGAGATAGAACTCAAGAACTACCTTCAGTTATAAATGTAGAAATTTTGGATCATTCAATAATATCCTTTAAATATTTTAATCAAACGGATGAAAAAGCCCATCAAATTTATTTGCTATGGGACTATGATAAAGATTTAGGTTATCAAAATGAGGCGGTTTTAACATTGGTTAACGAAAACAATCAAATTAGTATTATTGAGGTAAAAGAAAAGGAAGTTTAATCTTCCTTTTCTTGTTCAATATCATCGTCTTCTTCCTCTTCAAAATAATAATAAGTTATTATAAATTCACTATCAGCTTCGCCAACTTTAGTGCCAGGCTCAATAGATTGATTAGAAATAATGTTATTCATTTGAGGATCAGTAATTATCACTTTGTTCTTAGTTGTAATAAAATTAGTTATAATTGAATTGACCCATATATTAACTTTATCTATTGATTTTCCTATAAAATCAGGAAAAAAGCAAATATTTTCGTTTATGTTTTTTTCTAAGGAACAATTTGTTTTAGTGGAAACAATAGGCGGTTTATCAATTATTTTTAATGTAATTCCCTCTTTTTTATTTATTCTTTCTATCATCGAATAAGGGGGAACACTTTGATCTATTATTTGATTATTAGAATAACCTTCATCATTTGATTCTATAACTTCAAAATTTATTATGATATTATTTTTTGCTCCCCAATTGATGGCATAGTCTTTATTGTGGTTTTTAAAATTAGGCGTTACTTGAATATATTTTTCTTGGGAGTATGGACCTTTTCCAATTATTTTTGGATTATATAATTCTAATATTGAAAAAGTAAACGTTTTAATTGGCTCCTTAGGTAATAACTCTAAATTTATTTTCATTGCTTTTACTATATCATTTAAACTTCCTTGATAATAAATATAATTCCATAATACTAATTTCATAGCTTCATCATATATTAGTTGGCCATATCCTTGTAAAAATAGTTTTTCAAAAGTTAACAATTCATCGTTATCAAATTTATTTCCATTACTTAATATATCTTTTCCTACGTTGTAAAAGGATAATATTTGATTAGTTGATATATTGGTTGTCATTGTTTTTTCTAATGTCCCTAACAATGAGTATAGCGTATTAATATTATTAATATTTTTAGCCTGATTTATAATACCTTTAAGAACTAACTGTTGATTCAAGCCTCTTTGAATATCATCAATTGTTTTTCGGTGTCTTGTTAAGGCTAAAGCTTCTTCGCCATTTAAAATTTGATTTCCCTTTTCTAAACAAATAGTATTGCTACCCCATTCTCTTTTACTATTTTGTTCACAAAAAGAGAATGGTACGTCTACTTCAATTCCTTCTAAAGCATCTACTAAAGATACAACGCCTTTAAAGTTAATTTTCAGATAATAATCAATATCAATCCCAGTAAAATTTTCAATTGTTTTAATCATACAGTTTTCTCCGTACCAGGCGGCATGAGTTATTTTGTTTTTAACGTTATTTCTAAAGCACATTATAGGAACAAAGGTGTCTCTTGGAATGCTTAATATAGTAGCGTTTAAAGTATTAGGGTTAAAAGTAACTAGTAACAAAGAATCCCCGTTAAACGCTGTTTGAGCATTAATATCATCAGAAGTAGAGTCAACGCCCATAACTAAAATGGTAAAAGGTTCGCTAATTGGTTTTTCCTTTGGTTTTTCCTTTTCGCTTACTAAAATACTTTTAGTTTTAGTAATAATTATTTTAGTTTCATCTTTAATATTTTCAAATTGTTCAATTTCTCTAAACATTATTGAATAATGACTTGGGAAGAAAGCTGCATCAATTATATTATTATATAAGTCTTGTAACATTAATATATAATTTTCATATTCATTAATCTCGTTTTTATCATCTAAATTATTTTTAGCAATAATTTCATTACTTATAATATAGCCATCAATGCTGTTTTCGTCATCAATAATACCAATTTTTTTGTTACTTAAATCATTTATAGAGTTGATGCTGGAACCTTCTAAGACGATTAAACTAGTTTTATAAATTATTTCTTCTTCGGTTATATTTTTAATTGCTAGGTAAGCAGTATTTATATAATAGGCAACAAAAAATTGGCTTAATCCCAATGTTATTAGAACTAATGATAGTATAATATAACCTTTAATTTTATTATTTAAAAGGATGTTAAGTGTTATTAATATAAATATAAATGCTAAAACCATTAAAATAATAATAATAATAATTCTTAAAGTTGTTTCTATTCCACTAAGCAGAGTAAAGGTATAAGTTAAAAAAGCGGTTGAGCTTATATATAATAGTAAAATAATACTTATTAAAGATAGCAACATCTTGTTAGGATGATATTTAAATAAAAATATTATTTTTTTCATGATTTCACCTCGGTCTATTTTTCAATTATATATCAAAAATAAATAATAGTAAATGAAATTTAACATCTTGTTTTAATCGGTAAAAAAAAGATATTTTTATGTAAAATTTAATGTAAATGGACATAATTGGTAATCAAATGAAATGATATCTTTGCTATAATATTCTTGAATTAAATGAATGGAGGTATTATATATATGCTTAAGAAAACAACAAAAATAATAATGTTGGTTTGTTTGGTTAATATATTATTTCCGGTAATATCGGTATTATCTATAAGTAGCATGCCCTCTTTAGATACTAGAGATGCATGTTCAGGGGAATATGAAATAGTAAAAATTAGTTCCGGTAATCCACCGGCTTCGAGTAATAGATGTCTTAGTTTTGATAGTGACACATATGATGTTGTGGCCCATGTCGCGTGCGCTGATACTTATTTAGAAGCAAAGGCAATAATGAATAGTATAAGTTCGGATACAGAAAGTGTAGCCAGTATTATTTATAATGGGGATATAATAGATTCTAAATATGCTGTTCTTAATTTGAGAACTAAAGGGAGTAGTGCTCATAATACGAACATTTTAAATAATAACGGCTCTACCGTAGCGGCTATAAATGGATTTTATGGTTCTGATGCTCCGTTATTAGATTATAATCCTAATAATAATAGAGTTAAATTAAAAATTAGTGGTTTAACAGGTTGGATTTCTAAAAGAGATGGGAATAATTTGCTTCAATATGAAATAATACCTATTTCCATTTTAAGATCGCCAACATATTATTATGTTCGTTATAATGAACAGACAGGATACAATGAACTAATGCATAAATTAGGCATAAATGTTTTAATGTATAATTGCAACATGAATAGCGCTGGTATTAATTTAGGACCGGCGCCTAATTTTCTAGAACTAGATACAAAATATTATAGTTTTGATGGCAATTATTTTTATACTGATATAAGGGAAATGATTGATGATTATAAAGCAGACAATTTCACTAACGCTGTTAATAATGATGATCCTTATTATAATTATTATCAATACTTATCATATCGAACCAAGACTTCATACACAGCGGCAGATATTAATCATTATTTAACATCGGTAAGAGGGTTTACGGCCAAACCAGAGCCAGGAACATCAACTTCTAATTTACCAGGTCACTTAAGTATGATGTATAATGAGGGGCCAAGTTTTATTGAGGCTCAAGATACATTTGGCGCTAATGCAATGCTTACTTTTGGTTTAGCTGTTAATGAAAGTGGATGGGGTAGGAGTAATTTCGCCATAAATAGAAACAACCTTTTTGGACATGGGGCTTATGATTATGCTCCGGGTGAAAACGCTAGTTCATACGCTAGTATAAAGGATAGTATTAATTATCATTCTGATTATTGGGTATCTTCTTGGTATTTGCATCCCGATGATTGGCGTTATTTTGGTTCTCATTTTGGGAATAAAGCTTCTGGTATGAATGTTAAATACGCTACTGATCCATATTGGGGTGAAAAGATGGCGCAACATTATTATATATTTGATCGAACAATGGGAATGAACGATTATCAATCTTATGATATAGGTATAAAAAATACGATTTCACCGACAGCATCTTTAAATGTAAGAAAAGAACCGCATACCAGTAGTTCTATATTATATCAGATGAAAAATAATAATATGGGTGTAGCAGATATGCCGGTTGTTATTTTAGATACTATTATAGGAGAAAGTATTGGCGGTAATAATGTTTGGTATAAAATTCAGTCAGATGTAAAAATGGATGAAAACCGAAATAAATTACCAAGGCCATCATACCGAGCCCATTATGATTATGATAATAATTATGCCTATGTTCATTCAACATATATAAGGAAATTACAAACTAATCAAATTAATTTAATTGTTGATTCTAAAACAATTATTCAAGGAAGCGTCTTTGACCCTAAGGAAAATGTTTTTGCCTATGATAATGTTGAAGGAGATTTAACGGATAATATTCAAATAATCAAGAATGACGTTGATACTACGCTAGTAGGAGAATATGAAGTTATTTATAGGGTTAGCAATTCAGTTGGAACAACAGTAACGAAAACGATTATAGTTACGGTTAGATCGAATACACCACCTGTAGTTAATGCTAGTGATAAAGAAATATTACAGCATGTTCCTTTTCACCTTTTAAAAGGGGTTACAGCAATTGATGCTGAAGATGGAGACATTACAAATCAAATAAGTGTTACTAGCGATGTTAATATCTTTCAAGTTGGAACATATACAGCCACATACACAGTAACTGATAGCGATAATAATACCGTTGAAAGAACAATTAATATAACAGTTGTTTTAAATAGTAATCCCGTTATTAATGCTGTTGATAAAGAAATTAGTAAGGGTCAAGAAATTGATTTGTTAGAAAATGTTACTGCTTTTGATGGCGAAGATGGAGACCTTACTCATTTGATTAATGTTATAGGAAGTGTAGATGTTAATATTCCGGGTGTTTATTTCATTACCTATACAGTGACTGATAGTGATGGAAATAAAACACTTAAATCAATTAATATAACCGTAAAAGGGGAATATCAAGCAGTTCAAGGAAGTTTTTATTTACATACCATGGATTGGAATTCAAACGATACGTTAAATATTAGTGGTCACTTAACTATTAAAGGAATACATAACTTATTGAATCAAAATATTAGATATGAATTTTTATTAAAAAACACTAATACGCAAAAAGTTTATTCTTTACCTTTAGAAAGATGGAATAATAGTGGCGCTTATCCTTTTGTGGTTCCTTCTGAAAACGGGTTTAATTATACTGATTCTTGGTTTAAAGGAAATTTAGATTTATCTGATATACCAGAAGGAAATTATGAAGCTTATATTAAAGCTAGAATGAATGGTCGAGAAACCACAGCAATTTTAAGAAATTCTTTTTCAAGAAATATAGCTAGAAAAGTTGCTGATAGCAGTGGTAGAGGTTATTTATTTAGAACTAATTACTATTTAAGAACAATTCCTTTAGAAATTTTTATTCGTGATCAAGGGTTAATAAGCAGTGTTAGTCCTCCTACAATGTTTGACAATATGTTTAATTCTTATCAAAGGTTAAATTTAATTCAGAATAATGATCAAATTATGCTTGATTTAAAGGGTTATTCATTTAATATTATGGGCGAATATGGAATTGATAAAAATATAATTAGAAATATAGTTTTTGAAGAAGTAAGCACCTATGAAAGATTTACTAAAACTTTAGGATATGTGGATAACGCTAACATAGGTAATCAACGTATTACTTTAAGACTATCCGATGGAAAAGATAAAACAAGAGCATGGTTTGATAATAAAGTGAATATAACTGACTTGCCTATTGGGCATTATGTTATATATATTAGAACGAAGTCAGATACAGTTGATGACTATGGAGAATTAACGGATATCTCCTTTCGAAAACTTAATCAAATAATAAACGCTAATAATAAAAATTATTCTTTATCATTAAATGAAAAAGAAAGAGCAAGAATTGAATTAATTGTAAGTGCTGAATAAAAAAACGTTCAATAACTTTGAATGTTTTTTTAGCATTTAATGAATTCATACTAAAAAAAATGAAAATAATTCATTTTTTCTATTGCGTTACATATACTAAATTTGGTATAATTAGTTTCGTGTGACTGCTAAGATGTGCAAGGTTGCTGATACGCCAGGTTAAGTTGTTGTTA
>SKGN01000038.1 GCA_007117415.1 Bacilli bacterium
GTAGCGTTAGGAGCTGCTATTCAAGGTGGCGTTTTAACTGGCGAAGTAGATGATGTGGTATTATTAGATGTAACGCCATTATCACTAGGAATTGAAACTTTAGGAGGAGTTATGACTCCATTAATAGAAAGAAATACAACTATTCCTACTTCTAAATCACAAGTGTTTTCTACAGCCGCTGATAATCAACCAGCCGTTGATATTCATGTTTTACAAGGTGAAAGACCAATGGCCGCTAATAATAAAACATTAGGTAGATTTCAATTAACTAGTATACCACCAGCCCCGCGTGGTGTTCCTCAAATCGAAGTAAGTTTTGATATTGATGCCAATGGTATCGTTAATGTAAAAGCCAAAGATTTGGGAACAAACAAAGAGCAATCAATTACTATTACCGCCTCTACTAGTTTATCAGATGATGAAATAGAGCGTATGGTAAAAGAAGCCGAAACAAATAAAGAAGAAGACAAAAAGAAAAAAGAAGAGATAGATATTAAAAACGAAGCTGAACAGTTAGTGTTTGCAACTGAAAAAGCTATTAAAGATTTAGGTGAAAAAATAGACAATTCAGAAAAAGAACAAACGACAAAATTAATTGAAGATTTAAAAAAAGCTTTAGAAAGTAATGATATTGAAAAGATAAAAACGACTAAAGAAGCATTAAATGAAAAAGCTATGGCTTTAGCTAGTAAGGTATATGAAGAAGCCGCCAAACAAAATCAACCTAACGAAGAACCGGCTAATTCGACTGAAGAAAATGATCAAAAAGAAGATGTAATTAATGCTGAGTTTGAAGAAAAAGAATAATCTAAAATATAAGTTCTAGCAATTAAATTGCTAGAACTTATATAATGTTATTAATTTTATAAATTATTAGATTGGAGATTTTATGAAAAACGGTTTAAATAAAAGAAATGAAATTGATGATATATATAAATGGGATTTAACTAAAATGTATAAAACAATTAATAATTGGGAAGCCGATTTAAAACAATTAGAAACTTTATCTAATCAAGTTTTAGGTTATAAAGGAAAAATTTTAAATAATCCCTCTAATTTATTAAAAGTTTTAGATATTAGTCATCAAATTACTAGATGTATGTCAAATTTGTTTGTTTATGCTAACTTAAAATATCATGAAGATACCACCAATAATAGTTCTATGAAAATAAAAGGAAAAATAGAGAAGTTAGTAACTGAAGTTGAAGAAAAAAACTCATTTATTTATCCGGAAATAATAAAGGGAAAGTGGTCTTTAATAGAAGAATTTATTAAAAAAGAACCCCAATTAGGAATTTATTATTTTTATCTTGAAAAAATGTTTAGACAAAAAAAACATATTTTAAGTAATAAAGAAGAAAAAATAATAGCTAGTGCTAATGAAATATTATCTTCCTCTAGTCAAATATATAATGTGATAGTTAATACCGATATCAATTATGGATATGTTAAAATTAACAATCAAAAAATCCAAATAACCGATAGTAATTTTGTAAAATTATTGAACTCTAAAGAACAAAGTACTAGAAAGATGGTTTTTAAAAAGTATTATGCCACTTATCATTCTTTAAAAAACACCTTTGCTTATAATTTAATATATAATATCAAAAGTTCTTTTTTTCTTTCTGATATTAGAAAGTATAAAGACCCGTTACAAATGAGTTTATATAATAACGATATTAACCTTTCTATATATAATAACTTAATAAAAACCATAAATAACAAGATAAATATTTTTCATAAATATATTTTGTTGAAAAAACAGGAATTAAAAGTAGATAATTTACATATGTATGATATTTATAAGAACTTAATTGATAGTAATGATGAATATTCTTATGAAGAAGCCCAAAAACTGGTCAAGAAAGCTTTAATGCCACTTGGAAGTAATTATATATCAATTGTAGAAAAAGTTTTTAAAGAACGCGTTATTGATGTATATGATAATGTTGGCAAGAGAAGTGGAGCTTATAGTTGGGGAACATATGATAGTCCTCCCTATATTCTTTTAAATTATGATGGAACGCTTAATGATATAGCTACAATAGCACACGAAGTAGGGCATTCTATTCATAGTTATTATACTAACAAAACGCAACCCTTTGTTGATTCTGGTCATGATATATTTACCGCTGAAATAGCGTCAACAGTAAATGAAATATTATTATTTGATTATTTATTTAAAAATGCTAAAAGTAATGATCAAAAGAAAATGATTTTAAATAAAATTTTAGAAAAATTTAAAGCATCTATATATCGTCAAACTATGTTTGCGGAGTTTGAAAAAATATTGTTTGAAAAAGAAAAACAAAAAGAAATATTAACCGAACAATTAATTAGCGATATTTATTATCAATTAAATCAAAAATATTATGGTAATGAAATTATTCATGATAAAGAAATAAGTTTAGAATGGGCAAGAATACCTCATTTCTATCGCCCTTTTTATGTTTATCAATATGCAACCGGTATGGCAGCAGCTTGTGTTATTGCGGATGATATTTTAAAAAGAAAAGCAGGCTTTTTAAAAAAATATATTAATTTTTTATCTAGTGGTAAATCTAATTATCCGCTAGAATTATTAAAAGATTTAGGTTTAGATATGAGTAAAACAGAGCCAATAGAAAGAGCGATTGAAATATTTAATAATTATATTGAAGAATACAGAAAGTTAATATAAGAAATAAGAGGTGGTGAAATAATGAATAAAAAAGATTATTATGAAATACTAGGCATTAATAAAAATGCTAGTGAGGCTGAAATTAAAAGTGCCTTTAGAAAATTAGCTAAAGAAAATCATCCGGATGTTAGTAAAAATCCTAATGCTGAAGCAAAATTCAAAGAATTACAAGAAGCTTATGCGGTATTATCAGATAAAGAAAAACGTCAACAATATGATCAACATGGTCATTCAGCTTTTGAAGGTGGTTTTGGGGGAACGTCTGGTTTTGATTTTTCCGGCTTTGATTTTAGCGATATTTTTTCTGATATTTTTGGTTCGTCCTTTGGTTTTGGTTCGCAAGGCGGTCATGCTAATCGTCCTAAAAAAGGTAGGGATGTTATTATTGAAATGGGTTTATCATTTAAAGATGCTGTCTTTGGAATTGAAAAAACAATCAATATTGACGTTGATGAAACTTGCAAAGATTGTCATGGTCATGGTGGTACAGGCGAGAAAACATGTAGTAAGTGTCATGGTAGCGGAACTATAACAATGGAGCAAAGAACCATGTTAGGTGCTTATTTAACCAAGACTACCTGTACAAGTTGCCAGGGTAGTGGTTCTATATATGATAAAACTTGTTCTAAATGTCATGGTAAAGGAACTAAACGTAAAAATAAGGAAATAGTAATTAAAGTTCCAGCCGGAGTTGATAATGGAAATCAACTACGTATTCCAGGAAAAGGAGAAGCTGGTGTTAATGGAGGTCCTAAGGGTGATTTATATGTTGAATTTTATATCGATAAAGACCCCTTATTTGTAAGAAAAGGAGATAATGTAAAATTAAACATACCCATTACGATTACTGAGGCTATTCTGGGTTGTAAAAAAGAAATACCAACTTTATACGGAGAGGTTATTCTAACAATTCCTCCTGGCACTCAAAGTGGGAGTGAGTTCTTGTTAAAAGGAAAAGGAATAGCCAATGTTAATAGTAATAAAAAAGGCGATATGTTTGCTATTATCGATGTAATTATTCCTGATAAATTAGATAAAAAGCAAAAAGAATTAATTCATAATTTAGCAAAAACCCCTTTAGAACAACATGAAATATTTAAAAAATTTGATAAAAACATTAAAAGAAGATAAATAAAAAGAACTTAGTTATTTTAACTAAGTTCTTTTTAGAGATTATAATACCTTTTCTTCTTCTAGATATTTAGCAAACTCTTCTTTAAAAAGAATGATCTCTTTTGCTCTTACATCGGGATATACATTTTCAAAAGTGCTAATCGCTTCATAAATATGTTTGAATGTAACCTTATCCTTATTATCATATAAAGCAAAAGAAAAAGCTTTATTTAGTAAAGTAAAAGTAACATCAGGATATTTTGAAGTCCCTTCAAATATACGTTTATATTCAGAGGTCATATTGACCATAAATTTAATAATATTTTCAATAACAAAATCAGTATAATCAAATTTGACTCCGGTTTTATGTTCAATTCTTGGAATAGAACCTATTAAAATTTTAACAGTTGTCTCCATTGAAGGCTCTTCTATTTCTATTTTTTCGAACCGTCTTAAAAAGGCTCTATCTCTAACTAAATAGCGATCAAATTCTTCGGTTGTCGTCGCGCCAATTATTTTAATACTACCACGATCTAGACCGGGTTTTAACATATTAGCAAAATCTAATGAATTATTAGCGTTAGACCCAATTAAATTATGAATTTCATCAATGAAAAGAATAATATCCTTTTTATCTTTTATTTCATCAACTAATAAATGTATTTTAGTATCACTATTACCATCTTGAGTAGAACTACCAATTAAGGCGGTAACATTTATTTTAATAATACTAAACTTTTTCAAAACTTCAGGAATATCTCCTTGTTGAATTCGGTATGTTAATCCTTCAACAAGGGCTGT
Source organism: Bacilli bacterium (assembly GCA_007117415.1). Classification (GTDB taxonomy): domain Bacteria; phylum Bacillota_I; class Bacilli_A; order RF39; family UBA660; genus SKGN01. The sequence goes on from SKGN01000038.1 coordinate 4,595, forward strand.
TTTACCAATCCCTGGTTTACCTACCAAAATAGCGGATTTATCAGGAGTTACAAGCGCTAAAATCATCTTTTTTATTTCTTCTTCTCTAGATATAGCGGGGTTAGTTATATATTTGTTTTCGAGCATATTTTCGCCATAACGAGCAAGAATAGAGTCTTTATTATTAAAGTCTTCAATTATTTCAATATCATCCATAATTATTCTCCTTTGTATTTGATAGCTTAATTATAACATGTAATGTTAGGGATGAAAAGAAATATAGTTGTTTTCTTAACACTTGTTTAACATCTTTGATTGATATGTAGTTATTTTTTTTATATAATAAAATTGGTGATTAATATGCAACGATATTTTGCTATCAATAAATATTTAGAGTTAAATGAAGATGACAGATATCATCTGCTTAAAGTAATGAGAATGAAACCTAATGATATGATAGAAATTATATTTGATAGTCAAACTTATTTATGTAGAATTGAGCATATTAATAACTATGACGTTAAAATTTCGGTTGTTGAGGAAATTAAGGAAATAAAAAAAATTGATTATGAAGTGTCCATTGCTATTGGGTTATTAAAAGAATCTAAATTAGATCTAGTTATCCAAAAAGCAACCGAATTAGGTGTTAATAAAATTTATCCCATTGTAATGGAAAGATCAATTATAAAACTAACTAAAGATAAAGAACCAAAGAAAAAAGAAAGATGGTTAAAAATTGCTAAAGAAGCTTCTGAGCAATCAGGGCGAATTAATATGCCTATTATTAATGATATAAAGGAAGTAAAAGATTTAATAAACCTTGATTATGATTTAAAAATAGTATGCATACCTGATGAAAAAGCCCTAAAAATTAAAGAAGTGTTATCAAAATGTAAAAAATGTGATAGAATATTAATTGTTATCGGGCCAGAGGGTGGGCTAACTAAAAGTGAAGAAAAAATATTAACTGATAATAAGTTTTTTAAAGTAACATTGGGTAATTTAATTTTAAGAACAGAAACGGCACCAATATACGCATTAAGTGTTGTAAATTATGAGTTTATGAGGTGAATATATGATAGTATTAAATAATTATATTTTAAATATTGTTGATAGTTTTAATAATTATTATGATAATCTTTCAGAAAGTAATCGCTTAATTTTTTATATTATAATAATATTATTGTTTATTGCTGCCATGATAATATTAATTATGTTTGATCAGAAAAAAGTTCATGTAAAAGTGTTAGAAAAAAATAAACCAGAGAATTTTGGAAATTCATTGGATAAAGATTTATTTGAGGGAGAACCTAGTCCTAATTACGATGAAGAAAATGAAAATACCAGGAATTTAAAAGAAATAACGCAAAAAATACAAGACGTTATTGAAGGACGTAATATTGAATTAACTAGTTTTGAACAAGCACAAGAAGAAAATTCTATTATTAGTTATGATGAATTGTTAAGAGCGACTAATCAAAATAAAACTCAACAAAGTAATCAACCAGATGAAATGTTTAAGCTAGCTAGAAAAATTGAAGCTGATGAGGTAATAAAAAAAGAACCCCCAATTGAAATAAGAACAGAAAAATTTAAAAACTCTGATTTTATATCTCCTATTTATGGCGTTCAAACTAATGAAATTGATAATAACATTAATGAGTCTAAAAGAATTCAAAAACAACAAGAAGAAATAGAGTATCTTTTTCCTAATTATGGAATTAACGCTAATGATGAGGAAGAGACAAAAATAAAATCTAATGAAGATGAGAAGTTTTTATCTAGTTTAAAAGAATTTAGAAAAAATTTAAATTAAACCCTATTAGGGTTTAATTTTTTGGAGGAACCTATGAAAGTAGCCTTTTTTACGTTAGGATGTAAAGTTAATTTGTATGAAACAGAAGTAGTTATTAACCAATTTAAAAGCAAAGGTTATAAAATAACTGATTTTAATGATGTGGCTGATATATATATTATAAATACTTGTACCGTTACTAACACTAGTGATCAAAAAAGTAGAAAAATGATTAGACAAGCTATCGGGAGAAACAAAAAGGCTGTTATAGCAGTGATGGGTTGTTATTCTCAAATAGAAAGTGAAAAATTAGAAGAAATAGAAGGAATAGACATTATTATTGGTAATAAAGATAAATCAAAAATAATCGATTATATAGAAGAGGTTTATTTAATAAAAAAGAAGATTAAACGAATATATTCCTTAGCAGAAAGTGTCTTTGAAGATATGGAACTAGATAATTTTGAAACCAAAACAAGAGCGTTTATTAAAATTCAAGATGGTTGTAATAGTTATTGTTCATATTGTATTATACCTTTTGTAAGAGGACCTGTTCGTTCTAGAAAAAAAGAAAATATTTTAAAAGAAATAAACAGTTTAGTTACAAAAGGTTATTTAGAAATAGTTTTAACAGGCATTCATATTGGTAAATATGGTTCAGATTTTAATAATTATTATTTATCTGATTTGTTGAAAGATATATTAAAAAACGAAAAAATTAAACGCGTTCGTATATCTTCAATTGAGATAAATGAGATTGATAATTCAGTACTAGAATTGTTAAAAACAGAAAAAGTAATTGCTAATCACTTACATATTCCTATTCAATCTGGTAGTGATGAAATATTAACAAAAATGAATCGTCAATATAACACTGAAATTGTTATAGCTAAAATAAAAAAAATAAGAGAGATAAGACCTGATATCGCTATTACTACCGATATAATAGTAGGTTTTCCTACTGAAACAGATGAAGATTTTAATAAAACTTATTTTATTGCTGAAAAAATCGGGTTTAGTGATATTCATATTTTCTCTTATTCTAAAAGAAATAAAACCAAGGCTGCAACAATGCCTAATCATATAGATAAGATAGTTAAAAAAGAACGAATTACCAAATTGAATTCTTTACGAAAAAAGTTGCAACAAAATTATATGAAAAAATTTATTGAAAAAGAGGTCTTCGTAATTCCCGAAACTTATAATAAAGGTTATTTAATTGGTTATTCATCTAATTATTTAAAAGTTAAGTATAAAGGTAAAAAAGAAGAAATAGGCAATTTAACAAGCGTCATAATAAAAAAGGTAGATGACAATCTTTGTTGGGCGATAAAAAATTGACAAACAAGCAAGTTTGTGTTAATATAAAATAATCAATAAACGGTTCAATGTTTATTTGATTCAGTGGAGCGGCTGAGTAACTCGCTCTTTTTTTTAAAAAAAAGTTGACAAACTTAAAAAAATATGTTAAAATTTATGAGCCTTATAAAATTGGGCCATTTTTACGATAGGGGGTTGCAAAAATGAAGAATTTTTATGTATTTGAGTACTTTAATGAAAGCGAGTATAAAAAGTTAGAAAAAGCCGTTAAAAAGTATAACATGGGGGCTTATAAAAAGTTAATTTTCGAATTTTATCCAGCTATAAAAGATGGAAAATTATTAGGAAAATTAATTTCTACTAACAGCAAGGATAATACTGAATCGTATGAATTAAAGTTACCGACTGATAATATGTTTTCTAAAGTACATGGTGATATTGTATTGCATTATACAGTTTATAAAGATAAAAAAATCATCTTGTTAAACACTATTTCGCCAGAAGATATTCTTTCTGAAGGACATAGATCTGAACTATCCACTTATAAAGGGGTTATGGTTTCCAAATCTCATGCTGAGAAAGATATGTTTAAAATTAATTTGTTAAAAAAATTAGAGGGATAATAAATATCCCTTTTTTTATTAAATTATCTAATATCTTATTGAAATGGATTGCATAATATGATATTATATATAAGCAGTGGACCCTTAGCTCAGTTGGTTAGAGCATCCGGCTCATAACCGGGCGGTCGCAGGTTCGAGTCCTGCAGGGTCCACCATTTTATTGGCGGGTATGGCGGAATTGGCAGACGCACTAGACTTAGGATCTAGCGCCGTAAGGCTTGCAGGTTCAACTCCTGTTACCCGCACCAGTAAAAAAAATATTGAACTTTATGTTTAGTTTAATTAAAAAAATCAATTCAGAAATGGATTGATTTTTTTAATTAATAATCATATATTCCATGTTTATTGCTATATTCGTCATAAAATAACAATTCCCATTCTAATGGAAAATAAGTTAGTAATCCAAAAATAAAAAAGATAAAAGGAATAACAATTATTGATATAGCGTTTACTTCTTTAAGGTTATACTTGAAAGTTAAAATATAATAATTAATTATTTGTGATATAACAATACTTATCAAATATAATAATAAAGTTATAATTAAATTATGTCCTATTGTTATATGAAATGGGATATAAATAATTAGAAAAATAACTATATTAGAGATAGCGCTCACTGTAATAGCAGCTGCTATATTTTTGAATTTAATATTATATCTTTTTAAAAGATAGTACTCAACTATACCCCATAAAATAACGGTGGTAAAAATCATTTTTTGATGCTCCCATATACTTTCGTTAACTGGGAAAAAGATAGAGGTTATAGTAGAGGGAAACCAGTCATATAAATTATGGGTTATAAAGCTAAATAAAAAAATAAAACTAATACCAATCATAATAACTTTCTTTAAGTTCATAAATATTTCCTTTCTGTTCACAATAATATTGGTGATAAATAATGAAAATAAGATTAGGCTATGTAGTTCTTTCTAAAACGTTAGAAAATAATACCTCCTCAAGTTTAATGACTTATGCTCATTATTCAAAGTTAGGTAAGGTTAGAGGTAATGAGAAATTAAATAAAATTATTTTATCTAATTTTGAAGATTTAGAATCGATATTAAAATATAATATCAAAAATGATATATCTTTTTATCGTATGACTTCTAGGTTAATCCTTTTATTTACTCATAATGATGTTGAATTAGATATAAATTTATATAAGGATTACTTTAAAAAAATTGGTAACATAATAAATAAAAATAAAATGAGGGTTGATACTCATCCTGATCAATTTTGTGTTTTAAACAGCGTTAAAGAAGAGGTAGTACTATCTAGTATTAATATATTAAATTATCACAAAATTATGTTTAATTTAATGAATTATGATGGGAAAATGATTATTCATGTTGGAAGTAGTGCGTTAGGCAAAAGAAAAAGTATTAAAAGATTTAAGGACAATTTTAAAAAACTAAATAAGGATATTCAAAAAATGATTCTTTTAGAAAACGATGATAAGATATTTAATGTCACCAATACTTTGAACATATGTGAAGAACTTAATATACCTTTTGTTTTTGATTATCATCATCATTTTTGTAATAATAATGGTCAGAAAATAGAGTTTTTTTTGCCGAGAATAATTAACACCTGGGGAAATAATAAACCAAAGATGCATTATTCAAGTCCCAAAAGCAAAAAAGAAAAACGTAGTCATAATGATTATATTGATCCTGAAAAATTTATAGAATTTATTGAACGTATTAAATTTTTAAATGTTGATGTTGATATAATGATAGAGGCTAAGATGAAAGATGAAGCTTTATTTAGATTAATTAGATATTTAAAATATAAAACAGATTATATAATTGATGGAACGACAATAATTTTATAAAAAACTTGCTTAAAGCGGAAAAAATTGTTAAATTAATAATGGAGGTATAAAATGAATAATAAAGTTGTTATTATAGGATGCGGAAATGTAGGTATGAGTTATGCTTATTCTTTAATTAATCAGAAAACCAAAGTAACGGAGTTAGTTTTAATAGATATTAATTTTGAAAAAGCGATAGGAGAAGCAATGGATTTAAATCATGGTCTAGCTTTTGCACCAGGAAAAATTAAAATAAAAGCAGGTGATTATAGTGATTGTAATGATGCTGTGGTTGTCTGTATATGTGCTGGGGCAAATCAAAACAAAGGTGAAACAAGGCTTGATTTAGTTTATAAAAATAAACAAGTTTTCGAGAATATAATTAATAAAGTTACTCAGTCAGGATTTAATGGTATTTTTTTAGTGGCAACTAATCCGGTTGATATTATGACGTATATCACCTATAAAATATCAAAATTTCCTAAAGAAAAAGTAATGGGAACAGGAACTGTTTTAGATACAGCTAGACTTAGGTTTTTAATAGGTGAAAAATTAAATATATGTACTAAAAATATCCACGCTTATGTTGTTGGTGAACATGGCGATAGTGAATTTGTACCATGGTCTAATGCCTATGTCGGGTGTGTTAAAATGGAAAACTTTTTATCAAAGGATGTTTTAGAGGCTATTTCTTTAGAAGTAAAAATGGCGGCTTATGATATTATCGAAAAAAAGAGTGCTACTTATTATGGAATAGGAATGGTATTAACAAGGATTACTAATGCTATCTTAGATAATGAAAACTCCATCTTAACAGTATCAAATTATAATGAGGAATATGGAATTTATGTGGGAATGCCAGTTTTAGTTAATAAAAAGGGAATAAATAAAAATTTTAATATTAATTTAACCAAAGAAGAACAAGCAAAATTTGCTGAATCAGCTAACATAATTAAGGAAATAACTTAAAATATGTAAATAAGGTAATTGATTTTTACGTTTATATTGTTTGAAGTTCTTTGATATAATATAATTAATATATAGTAGAAGAGGGATTAAATGAAGGAAGATAATATAATTACTAAAAGGGATTGGCATAATACGAACGCTGAAGAAATTTTAAAAATTTTAAAAACAACTGAAGAAGGACTTGCTGAAAAAGAGGTAAAAAACAGATTAAAAAAATATGGGCCTAATGCTTTACCAACTAAAAAGGTACCATCCTTTTTTACTTTGTTTTTTTTACAGTTTATTCATCCTATTATTCTTATTTTAATAGCGGCTACCATCGCTTCTCTTTTAATTGGGGAATATATAGATGCTCTTTTTATTGTTATTGTTGTTTTATTAAATTCAACGCTGGGTTCTATTCAAGAATGGAAAGCAGAAAAAAATGCAGCTAGTTTACAATCACTATTAAAAGTTAATGTCAGGGTTAAAAGAGATGGTAAAGAATTGGAAATCGATTCATCTAGATTAGTACCGGGGGATATCGTATTAATTGAATCAGGTAACAAGATAGCAGCCGATATAAGGTTAATTAATATTAATAATTTGACTGTTGACGAATCCATTTTAACAGGAGAATCACTTCCCTTTGAAAAAAGTACCGAGGTCTTACCCTTAGATATCGCTATTAATGATAAAAAAAACATGTGTTTTGCGGGCACCTCTATTTTATCAGGAAGAGCTCTTGGGGTGGTAGTTGAAACGGGTTTAAGTACTGAAGTAGGAAAAATTGCTGAAAGAGTTATTTTAACTAAATTAACTAAACCACCTTTAGTAATTAGAATGGAAAAATTCACCAAACAAATTACTTTTTTTGTTTTATTAATTGCCGTTATTCTTTCTCTCATCTTATTTTACCGAGGGTATGTTCCAAGAGAAATTTTCTTCTTTGTAGTAGCCTTATCTGTTTCGGCTATTCCAGAAGGTTTACCAGTAGCACTTACAGTAGCGTTATCAGTAGCAACTTCGCGTATGTTAAAAAGAAATGTAATTGTAAGAAAACTTACGGCGGTTGAGAGTTTGGGAAGTTGTACTGTTATTGCTAGTGATAAGACGGGAACTTTAACCGTTAATCAGCAAACAGTTCGAAAAATATTATTCCCTGATGATATCTTAATTGATGTTACAGGTGAAGGATACAATGATAAAGGTGAGTTAAAGATTAAAGATAGTAAAGAAAATAAAAGGATATTATCAGATATTAAAGAGA